>CAJXLX010000082.1 GCA_913056335.1 uncultured Rhodothermaceae bacterium | reverse complement strand
CGTGCAGCATGGCTGGCTCACGTTCGGGCGCGTGCGTCCGGCCCACCTAAACACAGTCATCTATGGATGGATTTCGATGACTGGGGTGGGCGTGGCAACCTGGCTGTGGGCGCGTCTCCTGAAGACGCGCCTACGCGGAAAAGGTCTGCTTTTAGCCAGCGTGGGTCTTTGGAATGTGGGTATGGTGATTGGTACCATTGGCATCCTGGTGGGCTATTCGCGTGCCATTGAGTGGGTTGAGATGCCCCTGCTGGCGTTTGCGTTTATCGTGCCCGCCATGGCCATGGTGACCGCCGCTTTCATACTCACCTTGCGCGAGCGGCGCGTGCATCACCTCTTTATCTCGGTGTGGTACACCGGCGCTGCTATGTTGTGGGGGCCGTTCCTGGTTATTGCGTTCCTGCTTCCAATTTACAGCGGGGTGCCCGAGTCCACAGCGAACTGGTGGTATGCACATAACATTTTGGGCCTCTGGATTACGCCCATCGCGCTGGCCGCTGCGTACTACCTAATCCCGAAAGTCATTGGGCGCCCCGTGTACAGCTATCACCTGTCCTATCTCGGCTTCTGGACGCTTGCGCTCTTCTACAACTGGGCTGGGGCGCACCACCTGGTAGGCGGCCCTGTACCGCAGTGGACGACCACCGTCTCTATCGTCTTTAGCATGATGATGATCATTCCGGTGGTGGTCGTAGCCGTTAACCATCACCTTACGGTCGTTGGGCACTTCAAGAAAGTCATCTACAGCCCCACGCTGCGCTTTGTCGTGTTTGGCGCAATGAGCTATACTGCTGTAAGCCTGCAGGGCTCGTTTCAGTCGCTGCGGGCCTGGCAGGAGATTACGCACTTTACGCAGTACACCATTGCACACTCGCACCTGGGCGTGTACGCCTTCGCCACGATGATCCTGTTTGGCGCAACGTACTACATCATGCCCCGCGTGATGGAGTGGGAATGGGAGAGTCCCCGCTTGGTTAGCATCCATTTTTGGACGACCGGGTTGGGCATTGGCATCTACATTACCGCGCTGTTCATTGGCGGGGTGATTCAGGGGCTTCAGTTGCTGGATCCAGACGTTGCGTTCCTGCAGATCGTTGAGGATCTGAAGCCGTGGTTCTGGGTCCGCTCGATAGGCGGTACGCTCATGACCATTGGCCACTTCGTGTTTGCATACCTGCTCTACCGCATCATTATGCGCAAAGGCGCGCCGCAAACGGGCCCCACGTACTTCCGCCCCGCACCGGAAGACATGTTCGGCACGCGCCAGACCAAACCCGCCCCCACCATCGACGAGCAGCCGGGCCTGTAGTCGTTTGGCACCTGGATGCCTTGCGCCCCGAGTGCTCCCCGATGCGCCTTCTTATGTCCTTCCCTTACGACTGGCGATTTTGCTATGACTCGTGCTTTTCTCATCTTCATGGGCGCCTTTGCAGCGATCCTCATGAGCTTTACCGCACTGGCGCTCGTCCCCAGCCTGCAACTGGCGGCCATTGAACCTACGCCGGGCACCACCAACTACACCTTCGAGGAGCGCCTGGGCAAGCAGGTGTACATGCGCGAAGGCTGCATCTACTGCCATACCCAACAGGTGCGCCCGAATGGCTTTGGGAGCGACATCGACCGCGGGTGGGGCCCACGCGGGTCGCTGCCTGGCGATTACGTGTACGACGATACGCATCAGTTGGGTACCATGCGCACCGGACCCGACTTGCATGACATTGCCTCGCGCCAACCCAGCCGCGACTGGCAACTGGCCCACCTGTACCAGCCCCGCTCGGTGAGTCCGGGCTCGGTGATGCCCGCCTACCCGTACCTGTTCGAGGTTAAGAACGAAGCCGAAGTGCGTGCCTCCGAAGTCACCGTGCCCATTGGCGGCGACTACGCCCCGCCCGAAGGGCAAGTCGTAGTAGCAACCGACGAAGCTCTCGCTCTCTACGAGTACCTGATGACGCTGGAGATGCAAGAAGTGGATGACTCGTAGTCCCGATCGGCCTGCTCGCTCCCTCTGAACGTCTTTCCCCCGTCTATGCCTACCGACCCCGATCGTCCCGACGCTTCGTCGTCGCCTGAAAACGCCCCTGAAGAAAGCACTCCTGAAGAACGTGGGCCTGACCCGAACGAGACGCCCGAGCCGATCGACATGCTCGCGCCGCTCTTTCGCGAGGAGCCGCTCCGCCCCGAAGGGGGCGAGGCCCCGCCCATGTGGCTGTGGATGACCATCTTCGGTGTCATTCTCTTCGGCACGTTCTACCTGGGCAGCTACATCGGCGACTTCAGCGCCGACCCGTGGCTGCAAGGCCGCTCCATCGCAGCCGCCTCTGAAGATGAGGAAGCTACCGAGGTCGTCGTTGATGGCGGACGCATCTACAACAACCGCTGCCAGGCCTGCCACCAGGCCGACGGGCAGGGCATTGCCGGACAGTTTCCGCCACTGGTCGAGTCGAACTGGGTGACCGGTGACAAAGGCCGTCTCATCCGCATTCTGCTGCACGGTATGGAAGGGCCCATGGAGGTGCTGGGCGAGCAGTACAATGGCGTGATGCCCGGCTGGCAGAATCAGTTGGATGATGCAGAGATTGCTGCCGTCCTCACACATATTCGCGGCGAGTGGGGCAACAGCGCCTCCGAAATAAGCGCCGAAGAAGTGGCGGCTCTGCGCGATGCTGAATCGGGACGTAGCGGCGCCTGGAGTGCCGAGGAGCTCAACGACCCCGCGAATCAAGGCTTCCCCGAGGGCGCCGACCTGGGAGGCGGAACGGAGGCCGACACCACGGCTGCTGCGAGCGAGGCAACCGCATCTGCCAACCAGTAGAGACGTGCCACTGGCGCGTCTCTGCTGGCGCGTCTCTGCTGGCGCGTCTCTACGGAGACGGCCTCCTGCCTCAAGAACGCGGGTAACATCCTGCGGCTAATGAACAGGTCCCACCATGCAGCACTGTGACCACTGCGATCTTCCGCTCTTCGACACGCCCATCCCTGGGCGCAATGGCGATGCGCAGTACTGCTGCTACGGATGCCAGATGCTCGACGAAACCGTAGGCACCGAGGCCGTCGACGAAAACGATGCCACGCTCGCTCCGCTTCTGCAGCGCACCATCATTGGTGGACTGCTGGCAGGCTTTACGATGGTTCTGAGCCTGGCCATCAGTTCGGAGTATGGCTTCGCGGCGCTGCGCAACCTGGAGCACGCCGTAGGCACGGCCCATGCGGTGCTGGTGCTGGCAGCGGTCCCAGCGCTCATTCTGCTGGGCACGCCCGTGGTGCGGGCCGCTTGGCACACGCTGCGCCAGGGGCGCCTGTCATTGCACCTCTTGTTTGCGATGGGCACCTCAGCGGCAGTGCTCGTGAGCCTCCTCTCGTACGTGCGCGGCACAGGCCCCGTCTACCTCGAAACCGCTGTGATGCTGCTGGCGCTCTACACGCTGGGGCGCTACCTGACCGCCCGCAGCAAGCACCGCGCACGCCGCGTGCTGAGCGCCCTGCTCACCGTGCCCGACACCACATACGAGCGCCTGAGCCCACATCCCGGCGCCGTGCCGCCCAATGCTCTGCAGAAAGACGACCGCATCCGCCTACACGCCGGCGACGTGGTGCCCACCGACGGCGTGGTCGTCTCCGGACGCAGTTTTGTGGATATGCGGCAGCTCACGGGCGAGTCAACCCCTGTTTCGGCTTCGGAGGGCCACCGCTGCTTTGCAGGCACGCAGATCGTGGACGGCTCGCTGGAGCTGCGCGTGACAGCCACCGGCGCCGACCGGCGGCTGCATCAGATTGAGGAGACGATGCGCGCGGCGATGGCCCAACCCTCTCGGCTCGCAAAGCGCACCGAGCGCATCATGGGCGTGCTGATTCCAGGTGTCATCGCGCTTGCTCTCGTTGCGTTTGGCGGATGGTGGTGGGTGGCGGGCGTCGAGAAGGCGCTGTACGTAGCGCTGAGCGTGGTGCTCATCACGTGTCCGTGTGCGCTCGGGCTCGCTGTGCCGCTGACCCGCGTGCTGGCCCACGGGCGCGCATCCAGGCACGGCGTGCTGATCCGCGACGGACAGACGCTCCTGGATCTGCACCGCGTATCCACCCTCGTGTTCGACAAAACCGGCACGCTCAGCCGCCTCGATGCCCACGAGGTGCAGGTAGAGGCCGTGGCGCTGGCGGCTTCCAACGGACAATCGGCACAACATCCGAATCCCAACCAGCTCTTGCAGTATGCTGCCGCTGTCGAGATGCACACCCACCACGTGCTGGGCCAGGCCATTCGCACAGCGGCGCATGAGGCGCGTCCGGAGAACGAAGCCGCCCCCTCCGCGCACGATGTGCGTACCGTGCCGGGCGCGGGGGTCGTGGGGCAGGTGGATACACCGGAGGGACCGCAGCGCATCGGCGTAGGAAGCGAGGCCCTCGTAGAGCAGATGGGGGGGGCGCTGCCGCCCGACACGGCGGTGCCTGCTGCCGCCGGACGCATCCGCCTGTTTGTAACCTACGGCAATGCCGTGGCGGGTGTGCTTTTTCTGAGCGAGTCCCCCCGCCCCGATGCCGCTCCTGCGCTGCAGGCCCTTCGCGAGCACGGATACGCGCTGCAACTCCTCACCGGCGACCAGCCCGAAGCCGCCCATCGGCTGGGCCAGACGCTGAATCTGCCTGTAACCGCCGGGCAGACGCCCGAGGCCAAGCTGGAGGCGCTCGCCCGCTGGCGTGCCGAGCATGGCCCCGTAGGCATGGTGGGCGATGGCATCAACGACGCGCCTGCACTGGCCGAGGCCGACGTGGGCATTGCCGTAGTGCAGGGCGCGCCCGTTACGTTGCAAGCCGCCGACATCACACTCTACCGCGACGACCTGCGCATGCTGCCGTGGCTGGCCGACCTCTCGGCGCAGACCACGCGCATCGTAAAACAGAACCTGTGGTGGACGTTCGCCTACAACGGCATCGGCGTGGGGCTGGCGGTGGCGGGGCTGCTGCACCCAATTGCGGCGGTCGTGATCATGGCCGGAAGTAGCGCGCTCGTCACCGCCAACGCCTTCCGGATTCAGCGTGTGGGTCCACCCGAAAGCACACCAGACAACGCATAATCGTTGCGTGACGGGCGAATCGGTTGGGGCGGTGTGTCGTTTGGGGGATGCTTAGTTGTATCACACATTCTGTTGCTCTATGTACCGCGCTATACTCATTGCGCTTTGTGTACTCGTAGGAATCGCGCGTCCTGCTGCCGCCCAGACCGACTCGCCCGTCGACAGCACGGTCGTACAGCTGCCCGAAGTCACCGTGGAGGCCAGCCGGGCTACCGAAACCGAAGGCAGCGCGCCGTTCACGGTGTCGACCGTAGAGCGCACGCTGAACGCGCAGACGCTGGAAGCCCCCGTGTTCTTGAGCGATGCCCTGCAGGGCATTCCCGGCGTGTGGCTGAACGACCGCGGTCACTTTGCGGTGGGCGAGCGGCTCGTGGTGCGCGGCATGGGCTGGCGCTCGCCGTTCGGGGTGCGCGGCATCCAGGTGCAGCTTGACGGCATCCCCCTCACCATGCCCGATGGGCAAGCGTTCCTCGACATCGTCGATCCGCTGTTCGTACGCAATACCGAGGCGGTACGCGGCCCGTCGTCGCTCTTCTGGGGCAACGGCAGCGGCGGCGTCCTCTTTTTGGATACGCAGCCCCGCGCTGAAACGCCCGCCCTCACGCTGCGCGCAGGCGGCGGCAGTCACGGATTGCAGCAACTGGCCGCCGAGGGCGTCGCCCGCACCGAAAGCGGCACCTGGCGCGTAGCGGTGTCGGATATGCGGCGCGATGGCTTCCGCGACAACAGCGATGGCCGCTTCACGCGCGCCCTGCTTAGCACCCAGCTCGACCTGGCACCGCGCACGGAGCTCAACGTGGTGGGTGCGTTTGTAGACCAAGATGCCCGCAACCCCGGCTCGCTCACAGCCGAGGAGGTCAACGAAGACCGCACGCAAGCCAACACCGCCTTCGACGCGTTCAACGCGGGCAAGCAGAGCACGCAAGGGCACCTGGGCGCACGGGTGCGCCACGCCTTCGACACCACCACGCTCGATGCCACGGTGTTTGGCGGCTTTCGCGACCTGGAGAACCCGCTGCCGTTCAGTCTGATTGCATTCGACCGGCGCTATGGCGGGGCGCGCACCACGCTCAGTGGCAGCGCGGGCGCCGCCGAATGGAACGTGGGCGCCGATGCCATGGTGCAGCGCGACGACCGCATCAACCAGGCCACCGACTTTGCCGAACGTGAGTTCTTGGACGAGCTCACCCTGGATCAGGTCGAAACCGTGCGCAGCACCTCGGCCTTCGGCTACGTGCGCATTCCGCTGACCGAGCGGCTGCGCCTCACGCTGGGCAGCCGCCTCGACGCGGTCGACTTCTCACTCGACGACAACTTCCAGTCCGATAGCGTCGACGACTCGGGCGAGCGCACCTTTGCTGCCGTTAGCCCCGGCGCGGGGCTTGCCTACGACACCGGTCCTGCGCTGGTCTTCGCCAACTACAACACCGCGTTTGAGACGCCCACAACTACCGAACTGGTGAACCGTCCCGGCCAGCCGGGCGGCTTCAACCCGGAGCTGGAGCCGCAGCGCACGCGTGGCTTCGAAGTGGGTACGCGGGGCGCCTGGACCGCCGCTCGCCTTCAGTTCGACGTGGCGCTCTATCAACTGTGGGTCGAGGATCGGCTGGTCTCGTTCGAGATTCCCGACAGCGGCGGGCGCGCGTACTTCCAGAACGTGGGCGAGAACACGCACCGCGGGCTGGAGCTGGCCGTGCAGTGGGAGGCGCAGCCCTGGCTTGCGCTCCAGACCTCGTACACCGCCAACCGTATCGTCTTCGATGGCACCGGCGCGCTCGATGGCAACCGCGTGCCCGGCGTGCCCGATCAGCGCTTTTCTGCGCAAGCCACCGCCGAGCGCGGCCCCGTATGGATGCGCCTGTCGTGGACGGCCGTGGACAGTTACTTTGCTGACAACGCCAACACCGCCCGCATTGATGGCTACGCGCTTACGGACATCCGCGTGGGCCTTACGGATACGAAGCTCGGGCAAACGACCGTGCGTCCGTACGTCGAAGTTGGCAATGCCTTCGACGTATCCTACATCGGCTCGGTATCCATTAATGCCAACGACAACTTCTACGAGCCTGGCGTAGGCCGCACCGTGCGAGCTGGCGTTACAGTTACGCTGTAGAAACCTGTTTGCTTTCTAACACACATTACACGCCTCTCATAATGAACGCTGCAAACAATGCTCCGCGCCTGGTCCGCGCCATCGGCGTACCCGGAGCCGTACTCCTTGGGCTCGGCTCCATGGTGGGCACCGGCGTGTTCGTGAGCATTGGCATCGCGGCGGGCATTGCCGGACCGGCGGTGATGCTGGCCATTGCCCTTGCAGCATGCGTGGCGGCCTGCAACGCATTTAGCAGCGCCCAACTGGCGGCTAACCACCCGGTCAGCGGCGGTACGTATGAGTATGGATACGAGTATCTGGGCGCTCGGTTTGGCTTCACAGCAGGATGGATGTACCTGGCGGCCAAGAGCGCCTCGGCCGCCACCGCCGCACTCGGATTCGCAGGCTACCTGCTGGGCGCGCTGGGCGGCCCTACGGCGTGGATTGTGCCCGTGGCGCTGGGCGCCATCGTCCTGCTCACCGGTATCGTGCTCAGCGGAATCCGGCGCTCGAACTGGACGAATATGGCCATCGTCTCGGTTACGCTGGCCACGCTCGCGTACTTTGTACTCGGCGGCCTCACCACCACCGTCTCTGCCGACGGGGCCGCGCAGTTCTTCGATCCCTTCTTCGATCCGGTTGCAGGTAGCAGTTCGCTATCCTCCCTCTTGCATGCCAGTGCGCTCATGTTCGTGGCGTTTACGGGATACGGACGCATTGCCACGCTGGGCGAAGAGGTGCAGCATCCGAAGCGCACCATCCCGCGCGCCATTGTCGTGACCATGATCGTGGTGACGGTGCTCTACATCAGCGTAGCGGCCACTGGGGTAGCGGCCCTTGGCGCCGATGGGCTGGGTGCGGCCACCGATGCAGCCTCGCCTCTCGAAGCAGCGATTCAGGCGCTGGCCCTGCCAGGGGGCACCGCTGTCATTACCATTGGCGCGTGCACCGCCATGCTGGGCGTGCTGCTGAATTTGCTGCTGGGCCTCTCGCGCGTGCTCCTGGCCATGGGCCGCCGCGGCGACATGCCCGCTTCCACCACACGCCTGAACGCCGCCCGCACCACACCCACCGTCGCTGTTCTCACGATTGGCGCACTCATCTTCGGACTCGCGCTGATTGGCGACGTCCGTACCACATGGACGTTCAGCGCGTTTACTGTGCTCATCTACTATGCGCTTACCAACCTCTCGGCGCTGCAGCTATCGCCCGAGCACCGGCTCTACCCGCGGGCCGTGTCGTGGGGCGGACTGGTGGGATGCGTTGGGCTGGCGTTCTGGGTCGAACCCGCCGTCTGGGCCACCGGGCTGGCGCTCATTGCGGTGGGACTGCTCTGGCACGCGGTGGCGCAGCGATAGACGGATACGGATACACGCTACAACAGCCAGCGCAACAATCGCACAGCGCAACAAAAAGGCCTGGCGTTGATGAGCCAGGCCTGTTCTGCTTTATGTTCGTGCGTTAGGAGCGCATGCGAGCCGCTTTACATACGCGCAGTGCGCATATGGGCTATCAGTTTGCGAGCGTTGCAGCAGTCATCATCTCGTCCTCGTAGAACATGACTTCTCCCGTGCTCACGTTGTGCATGGCTCCGACCACGATCAGATCACCGTCGACTACCAGCTGACGGATGACTGGGCTGCGGTTCACGATGTTCTGCACAGTCATGTGCACATTCTGGTGCGCCACCGCCTGCACAAACTCCTCATTCGCTGACGTACGCGGGCCTTCCACGTCATCAACAGCGTAGATAGCAGGAGCCAAGTTCGCAAGCGTGCTGGTCAGGTTTCCCATCTCAACGCGATCGCAAGCCCCTTTCACAGCGCCGCATTCCGTATGGCCCAGCACAACAATCACTTTAGAGCCGGCTACAGCAGTCGCAAACTCCAGGCTCCCCAAAATATCCGTGTTAATGAAGTTGCCAGCGACGCGAGCGGAAAAGATGTCGCCAACCCCTTTGTCGAAGATGATTTCATGCGGCACCCGGCTGTCGATGCATCCAAGGACCGCGGCCATTGGGTACTGTCCGCCTGAAGTTTGACGCACTTGCTCCATGAAGTCACGCTCCAACGACTCGTCGTTCAGGAAGCGCTGGTTGCCATCCTTAAGCAGCTGGATGACTCCTTCGGGTGTCAGGCTGGCCTGCGCTTCAGCCGTGAGCGGGGCGGTAAGATCGCGCTCCGTGGGTTGCTGGGCCGTGGCAACGTGTGGGGTTGCCAGAAGCATAGCAACCACAAAAAAGTAACGAGATACAGTAGATAGTGTCATAAACCTTGAGATACCATGATGGCAGATAAAAGAAAGCCGTTTAGCAGACTGCATGTACTCGCAATGCTATACGATTACGCCTGCTATTTTCGTGGACGGCTTTCCGTTCCTATCATTGTGCAACAAGGTTGCTCTCTTCAAAGCGTGCCCGCCAGATGGGTGCGCAGGGCGCGATACACTGTGTAGGCACCGAGCAAGTCGAAGTGATTCATATTGTATCCCACCCACTGCTGCTCGCGCGGAACGGGCAGGGCCAGGTCAGAATCAGAATGGCGCCCCAGCGCACTGTCGAGCGGTACCAACCCGTCCCCCAAGACACGGTCTTTGAGGTCACCCCGGTGCGCGCCCGTGCTCACAGCCATTAGATACGGTCGGATGTGCGGGGGAAGCGGCGTAGGAGTGCGCGTATCCTGGCCCACCTGCTGCGCCTTGGGGTGCTTCCAGTCGGCATCGCGCAGGTAGCCGTAGCGCAGGTCCGTGATACCATCGCTGCGGATCTGCCCAAGGCGCGCCAGCGGGGCCGACACCGCCGTTGTGCCCAGCAGATAGTCGATCCAGCCGCCCCCGCGCTCCAACGGCGCGCCATGATGCGGCGTCCCCAGGCACGCAAGCGTCGACAGGTGCTGGGGCCAGCGCAGCCCCTGCTCGGTGGCATAGTGGATGGCACTGCGCGCCACGAGCCCGCCCATGCTATGGCCCACCAGCGCCAGCTGCGCTACCGGCTTTGGCCACGCCTCCACAAGCCGCTCCAGGAGCGTAGCCAGCGTCTGCCCATTTGTTGAGATATGCAATCCGGTGTTGTAACGCACCATGACCGACGTCACCGGCAGATCGCGCTCAATGGCGGTGGCATGGTTGTGGCCCTGGCGTGTCCAGTGGGTATCGTTCATGCAGAGTCCGTGGATCCACACAACCGGGTCGCTGGATGCGTGGGGCAGCGCCTCGGCCACACGGTTCGGATGCAGCGCAAGCGGCTGTCCGCCCCGTCGTAGGTGCATAGACAGCGCCAGCGGATTGCCCGTTGCAGCCAGATAGTCGCCCAGCACCCCATTCAGGATGGCGATCACCGCATCCCGCTCGCGCGAGGAGCCGTTATCGTTCAGAAGCGGCTCGGTACGATGCAACACACGATTGGACGCGCGCGCCACGCCATTGGTGATGTCACGAATAGACCGGTACACCAGCCCCGAAATACCGCCCATGCGTTCCGCGTCACGCTCGATCCACCGGATGCCCAGCCGCTCCGCAATGGCGGCGTGCACGGCCTCAGCCACATCGGTACCGCCCACCACCGCATCGCTGATAAGCTGCGTCAGGGCACGCAAGTCAGACGGACGAAGATGCGACAGTGCAGCATTGTCCATAAGATACGCAGGCGTGCAGAAGGAGCGAGATGGATCCGGGAACGAAGCAGGAAGCAATGCGCCTATCGCAGCCCCGCATCATGTGCCGCCGATTCGAGGGTTTCGCGCTGATCTTCGGTCAAGTTGTCGGGGATATGCACATCAACATGCACATACAGGTCGCCCGTCTCGTTCTCCGTCTTGACCCCCTGGCCACGCAGACGCAGTTTTTCACCGGGTTGCGTTCCCGCTGGAATCGTCACGCTAATGTTCTGCCCGTACGGCGTAGGGATGCGCCGCTTGGTGCCCAGCATGGCGTCGAGTGCAGACACTGTTTCAGTGAGATGCAGGTCGTTACCCTCGCGCCGGTAGCGTGGATGATCGCCCACCTCAAAGGTTACGTACAGATCGCCTCGTTTTCCAGCGGGGCCGGTCGGTCCCCGTCCGCGCAGGCGAATCTTATAGCCCGAACGGACTCCTTTGGGGATGCGCAGGCGGATCGACTCGCCCGAGGGCAGCTCCACAGTCTGGCGTCCCCCTTCAAGCGCCTCGTCGAAGGAGAGGTGCAGGCGCGTCTCCGCATCGCGCGTCTGGGGCTGACGGCGGCGCTGCTGCTGTTTTTGGGCCTGCGAGAACGGGTCGCGTCCGCCCTGTTGTGCTCGACCGCCGACACCGCCTCCGCCAAAGAAGCTCTCAAAGATATCGCCCAGACCACCCTGACCAAACTCCTGGTTGATGTTCACGCGCTGCCGACGCCCGTTGCCGCCCTGCCCGAATCCAGATCCGCCCAATCCTTGGCCGCCAAACGGGTTGCGGCGCTGGGCGTCGTACTGCTGGCGCTTCTCCTCATCGGAAAGCACCGAGTAGGCTTCTTGAATTTTCTTAAAGCGCTCTTCAGCGCCAGGGTCGTCGGGGTTACGGTCGGGATGATGCTTGCGTGCGAGGCGGCGGTATGCTTTCTTTATCTCACGCGCCGACGCATCTTCCTCGACGCCCAAGGTGTCGTAGTAGGTTTTGTTCGCCATAGACTCGGAAGCAGGTGTGTTGTGCAACGGGCGCGCATGCAGGATGCATCACGGTAGGATGCGTTGTATGCATCCGTACCTAAGTCACATATTTCATGCCACAGCTGGGTGTACCGACGAAATGACGGATTCCTCTTCGATCAACACAGTCCTCGTTGCCAATCGCGGCGAAATCGCGATGCGCGTGATGCGTACTTGCCAGGAACTGGGCGTGCGCACGGTGGCCGTGTACAGCACGCCCGACCGCCGCGCCCCGCATGTGCGCCTGGCCGATGAAGCCTACCACATCGGTCCGGCAGCAGCCAGCGAATCGTATTTGGACATGGAGGTCCTGCTCAACGTGGCCGCCCGCAGCGGCGCCGATGCGGTGCACCCCGGCTACGGCTTTCTGTCAGAGAATGCCGACTTCGCCGAAGCGTGTGCCGATGCCGGCCTCACGTTCATCGGGCCGCCCCCCGAGGCGATTCGTGCGATGGGCGACAAAACGGCAGCCCGCACGCTCATGAAAGAGGCAGGCGTGCCGATGGCACCCGGCACGCCCAACGCGGTCGAGCATGTCGATACGGCAGCAGAAAAAGCTCACGAGATTGGCTACCCGGTGCTCATTAAGGCGGCAGCCGGTGGCGGTGGAAAGGGCATGCGCATTGTGCGGGATCCGAGCAACTTTGAGCGGGCCATGCAGATGGCGCAGAGCGAGGCCCAGAACGCGTTTGGCGATGGACGCGTGTTTGTGGAGAAGTACATCGATCAGCCGCGTCACATTGAGTTTCAGATTCTGGCGGATGCGCACGGCCATACCGTCCACCTGTTTGAGCGCGAGTGCTCCATCCAGCGCCGTCATCAGAAAGTGATCGAAGAGGCGCCGTCCTCCATCCTGCCCCCCGAAAAGCGCCAGGAAATGGGCGAGGCCGCCGTCGCCGCTGCCGAAGCCTGCGGCTATGTGAACGCAGGCACCGTCGAGTTTCTGGTCGACGCCAAGCTCAACTTCTACTTCATGGAGATGAACACGCGCCTGCAGGTGGAGCACCCGGTCACCGAGGCGATTACTGGCATCGACCTGGTGGCGGAGCAGATCCGCGTGGCGGCAGGCGAGCCGCTCGGCTACACGCAAGACGACCTCACAATCGACGGCCACGCCATCGAGTGCCGCGTCTATGCCGAGAATCCCACCGAAAACTTCCTGCCCGATCCCGGACCGCTCCTGCGCCATGCCGCGCCCTCAGGCGTAGGCGTACGCGTAGATGCCGGCGTTGAAGAAGGCGGCGAGGTGCTCATCCACTACGACCCCATGATCAGCAAGCTGGTTACGTGGGGCAGCGACCGCGACCACGCCATCCGGCGGATGCGGCGTGCGCTGCACGAGTACGAAATCGCGGGGATGCACACCACCATCCCGTTCTGCCAGTTTGCGATGCAGCACGACGCGTTCTGCTCGGGGCAGTTCTCAACCCACTTCGTAGACACGCACTTCGATCCCGCAGCCCTGCACCCCAGCGATGCCACGTTCGATCTGTACGCCGCGCTTGCTGCCGTGTCCGAGGCCCACGCACGAAGCGAATCAGATGTCCCCGATCTCACCGAGACCACTGCCTCAAACGGACGCCCCTGGCGCCGCCGCCGACGGCACATCCGGTAGCGTGCCCACTACGCATCCGGCGCATGG
>CAJXLX010000081.1 GCA_913056335.1 uncultured Rhodothermaceae bacterium | reverse complement strand
GTTTCGCCGAGCATGCGGAGACAGGTTTCCTTCATGACAGCAAAAGCCTCGGGCAGAAGCGCGTCCATCTCCTCTTCGGTGATGGCAAGCCAGTCTTCCTCCAGTTCGTCGAGCTCGTCGTACAGGTCCTCGCGCTCCTCCAGCGTAATTGGGTCAAAATCAGCCCGCGGGTCTGTGCCGGGTTGGCCATCGCCGCCGACATCGGCCTCTTCCATCAGCTCAGCGGTAGCAGCGCTGGGGGCGCGGCGCAGGCGCTCGTTGATCTCGTCTTGACGCGCCTCGATGTCTGCGACCGCCTCATGGAGTTGCTCTCGAAACGCCTTGGTCTTGGCGCGGAGCTCGTCGTCGGTCAGATCCTGAAGCGTATCATAAATCTCGTTGATCTCATCAACGATAGGCCAAATCTTCTTCAGCCTACGCTCATTTGGATCGCCAAACAGGTTCTTGAGCCACTCAAACATAGAGGGAAGGAAAAACGAATGCAGTAACGAATGGAACGGGCCCGCGGCACTGGGGTGGTCGAGCAGGCTCGAACACAATAGAGCCGTCAGGCTGATGCGCCGTGTGTGGCACGCAACCAACACTTGTCCGTTCCCCAAGGGCCTGCCACAGGATGCGGATGCTGCCAAACTGCCCGGACACATGTGGGTATACGGAATAGATTTACACTGCTGACCTCCTGATGTGTTATGATGCTTCGTGTTGGATGGATGTTGAGCCTGCTACTTGGTATGGCGATGAGCCCGCTTGCTGCGCATGGCCAACTGGGCGGGGCGCTGTCGGAGTTTGGCTTTCTGCGGCTGGACACGTCAGCGCGTAGCGCGGCCCTGGGAAGCAGCCTCACCGCTGCGCCCAGCACCGATGCAACCGCTTTTTACTACAACCCGGCGCTGGGCACAGAGGCCACCAGCAGTCAGGTCATGGCTTCGTACACCAACTTTATTGCCGATAGTCAGGTGGGTACTGTAGCCTACAGCCACCACATCGACGGGCTGGCCACCGTGGGCGCAGGGGTGCGCTATGTGGACTGGGGGGCGTTCGATGGACGCAATGCGCAGGGCGTGCCCACTGGCGATTTTGCCGCGCGCGATGTGGCGTTTTCGGTGGGACTGGCCACGGCGCTTACCGAGCGCATCCGCTATGGCGCCAATGTGCATCTGGTCTATTCGGCCATTGAGTCGGCCCGCGCTACGGCGGTGGCCATGGACGCAGGCATCCAGGCGCACTGGCCCGAGCAGCAGTGGGCGGTGGCGGCGTCGGTGCACCACCTGGGACGTACACTCAGCGACTTTGGGACGGCATCGACCGATTTGCCTGTGGATTGGCGCGTGGGTGTAGCCAAAGAGCTCGCATATCTTCCGATCGAGATCTCGGTGACCGGGTACGATCTGCACAACTTTGGCACTGCGCTCGATGATGAACCGCCGCTCGGACAGGCCCTGGCGCATCTCACGTTTGGGGTCGAGCTGGCGCTGGGCGAGGTGCTCGATGTGCGCGGCGGCTACAACCACCGCCGGAGCCGCGAACTGGTGCTGAACGATCGCCTGGACTGGGCCGGATTCGGGGGCGGGTTTGGCATCGACCTGGGGCCGCTCCGGGCCGACTATGCGTTTACGTCGTGGTCGTCATTTGGCGGGCTTCACCAGATTAGCTTACAACTGGGGTCGTGATCGGGCGGAGGATAGAAGTGCGGACGATCCCCCGATGACCCTCCCGTGAAGGAGGGTGAGGATTGAAAGACGGGCTGGGCTGGGGCTCTGTGGTTACTCCCCCGATTTCTGCGGCTTAGGTTCAGATGTCCCGTTTGAGGAGGTGGCTCTTTTCGCATCGGAGGCATCGATCTCTTCCGAAGTGGGTGTGCTCGCCGATGCGCGTCGCGTAGCCACAGTGGCCGAGGTCGAGAGACTGATCTCCGGCTCACCGTGCTCCAGCAAGTCGCGCAGCAAAATCACGATGCCGCCTACGCATAAGAATAGCCCCATCGTAAGCGCCACCGTCTGAAAGTGCCGCAAAATGAACAGCCCCTCGGCTACTCCTTCGGGCATCCACAGAAGCGGCGCCATTAATCCCAGTAGTGCCACAAATGAGTACACCATAAACCGCACAAACTCAACCGGCACACGCTGAATGGAGAGGCCGTACACCAGCGTCGCGACAATCAGGACCGAGGCCGTAGCTTGCACTGCAATTCGAGCGCGCTCCCCAATAAAGACAAATCGGCTCTCCTCGTACGGTGCCGTGCCCACCTCCCCGCCAAATGCAATGATGATGCCCGCATTGCCCGCCAGATACAGCAGCGCCAGCCCAAACGGAAGCCAGAGCATAGGCGTGCGGCATGCCAGCTGGTAGCCGTTTGCCACGCGCCACACCAGCAGCCATATCGGAATAGAGATCGCATAGATGCTGAGGGCAATCAATTCGTACATAGAGGGCCTCCCGTACTGTCAAAAACAAAATGCATAGATCCGTACACGTTGCGTTACCTCATGCCTTGCACGGAACCACCGTCCATTCGCCCTCCAATATAGCCAACCGAATGAGCTTTTTCATTGCGCGAGCGTGTCAGTCTGTTGCGTGAGCGTGTCACGCTTGCATCTCAGCAGATCCCGCAGCGTGAGAGACGATCATAGCGAGATCATAGCGAGATCATGGAGAGATGCTTCCACAGCGGAAGGCTGGATCACGTAAAGCCACGTCGAAGACGGACCGAATGGCGCAGCGGTTTATATGATCGCTCTGGTGATGCACATGCTATCGTACGTCCTGTACCCTGCGCCTCCCCCTGTATTCTTCTGGATGCCATGCCTTCTTCTTTCGTCCGCTTGCTTCTTCCACTTGCCGCTGCCACCCTCCTGCTCAGCGGCTGTCTGCCGTCGGGGTGTAGCAGCGGATCGTTCGACGCCATTGCCCCCTCCGATTCGCTCTCACGGGCCCGCGCTGCCGCCACACCGGCCGATTCACTACGTCTGGTGTATACCGTGGCGACCTCAGAGGAGCAGCCCATGAGCTATCCGCGCTCGCTGCGCTACCGGCCCAGCGGTGCGCTCGTCGTGGCCGATGCCGAGCGCAACAGCCTGCACGTCATTGCCCCCGATGGCACGTACGACCGCGAACTCGCCAGCGAGGCCTTCGATGTGCCCTACCTTGCAGGCACCACCGGCGACACGCTGTGGGTCTTCAACGCCGGGTCGGATACGGTAGTGGGCGTCGCCAACAACCGCGTGCTGCCCGATGCGGGCTTCGCCATTGAACGCGCCGCCGAGGCCTCGCTCGTGTACGCCACCGCCCACCCGGATGCGTTCTACCTGAAGGTGCTGGGCGAAGACATCGGATCCACCCTGTACCGATACGACTGGAGCGGCACCCTGCAGGCCGAGCGCACCCTCCCGCAGCCGTACTGGCGCTACGCTGGCTTTCTGCGCATTCAGGGCGATTCGCTGTGGAGCCTCTCGGGCTTTCGCCCCGTGGTCGACCGCCTGCCGCTCGATCTGGAGGCCCCGCCCGACACGCTCGCCCTGCGCGGCTTCGACTCGCCCATGCTGGAGCGCAGCTACGCGTTTTTGCAGGGCGATACCCACGAGCCCCCGCTGCTCATCCCCTCGGCCACCTTTGCCGATGGACGCCTCTTCGTGCTTAACGTCCGCTCGGGGTGGGTGCAGGTGGATGTGTTTGGCCGCGACGGCACGTTGCAGCATCGCCTCATCGAAGCGAATCCGCAGCCGAATACCGACTTCTTTCCGCACGACCTGAGCGTTCGCGCCCACGACAACGGCTATCACATCGCGCTGGCGGTCTCCAGCCCCGACCCCGCCGTTGTTATCTACCGGTGGACGCCCAGCGACGCGCCGGAGTGAGGCATGAGTAGGATGCACAGCACAGAAAAAGGGCGCCGTTGGGCTGTTGCCATGTCAACGGCCATGCGATAGTGGGTAAACGCATGGTACGCGACAGAAACACAAACGCGTCTTCATGCCTCTGGTCGTCCTCTCTTCAATCCGGCCAGTCACGCCGGAGATGTCCGCGCCAGGCGGTGCTCCCTGTCTCTGGCTACTGGTATGTTTCCTCCATCATACAGCGTTGAGCCGCTACCCCTACTTTTTTCTATCTTAAAAGACCACAGGATGCTACAATTACTCGTAGTATCCTGCAATACACCATAGCAGACGTTACATAGCTTTAGAATCAAAGATCTAAATACTTCTCTTTCTTCTGCTGTGAAGCATGTACCATGACCGATCTGAATGCGGCGCCCGAGGGGCCTGGCGCGCAGAACCCGGACTCCTTCGACCGTGTAGATGTCCCGCTATCTACACGGCAGCTGAACTGGGTGTCGACCAAAGCACAGAGCTGCAATCACTCCCCCGCCTCATTCATCCGCCTGCTTATCTTCTATTACAAGTCGATCTCTGAGCGTCCCGAACACGACGATGCAGAGTCCTCGGCGCCCGTTTCATCTTCGGATACCGAAGAGCGCACGCAACAGAGCACAGATGACATCTCCACCACCAAGGATACGTCAGGGCTGAGTGCGCCACCGTCTATGTTCGACTACGTTGAGTAGACCTAAAACGCTCGGTCCTTCCCCTGCAGCCCCCCCACTCTTTGAACCATCCCCTACTCTGAATGTGGATCCTCCCCAGTTGCTCGTACTGGACGACCATGCCGACACGCGTCTTCTCATCACGTATCTGTGTCCTTCATCATGGCACCTTACCCTCTGTGCCACTTGTGCTGAGGCCCAATCGGCACTAACGACGCAGCGCTTCGACCTGCTGATTCTCGACATCCAACTGCCCGACGGCTCAGGACGTGACGTGCTCCGTTTTGCGCGCCGTCATCGCAACTCGCGTAACAACGATGTGCCAGCCGTTGCTGTTACCGCAATGGCATACACCAGCGCCAAGACACAACGTCTCAAAGAGGAGTTTGAAACATATCTTACAAAACCCTTTCGGAAATCTGATTTTGTAGAAATTGTTTGCAAACATGAACTTATTCAACCTTGATAAGCTCTCGGATTTCTATCCTCCATAGTGTTCTGTTCCCTGCAGTGCCTTCTGATACGTCGTCTTCCAATGCATTCGAGGCCCGTTACCATATTCGCGGCAAGCGGCTCTGGCGTGCTGTCCCTGGTATCTCAATTCCTACGGACGTGCCGTTACTCATTGAGCAGATTCAGCTCAATAGTACAGAGCCGCTGCACGCCATGCCCCGGCTTCAACATCACCTGCTCGGTGTTGTCTTAGAGGGCGAAGCAGATGGAGAGTATCGCCTCCATCCTCATGCAGAGACGTACCCAATATCCGGGCGTGCCGGAACGGCATACACTATAAAGATGGGGACTGACGGCCACTGGGGCTGGTCGGCAGAATCGTGCACTGTAATGCTTGTGTATGTGCCGCCCGCGTTGGTGCATCACATCGGTGCCGCATACGGGTTTAGCCCTGCCCGTACAGCACTGCGCACTGAGTTTGTAGTGCAGGATCAGTTTCGATACCTGCTGACTTCAGCAATAGCAGAGATGCTTGACAGCGCTACGCCGGCTGCCGACACGCTCACGCAGTCTGTGACCCAAACGCTGGTGCTCCGTGCCATCACGGATCAGGAAGAAGCGTCTTCTCTCCTTGACGCGAAGAGTGGCCCGCTTCTGCTTCCCACGCGGCGGCGCCTGCACAGCTATGTCCGCACACACCTTGAAGATGATCTTTCGGTCTCCGATTTGGCCGCGCATGTAGATATGAGCCCGGCGTACTTTAGCCGCCTGTTCAAGGAGACGGTCGGGATAACACCGTATCAGTACGTGCTGCGCGAGCGCGTGCGGCAGGCCCAGCATCTGCTGGAAACGACGGACACCTGCATTGCCGAAATTGCATTACGTGTTGGCTTTGCAAACCAAAGCCACCTTACGCGCCGCTTTCGCGTCGTAACACATACCACTCCGGGCACCTACCGCCGCGCGGTACGAGCGGCCCTCACCTCTTCAGCGTAGCTCTGCGTTTGCGAATCTGCCCCGTACACGTCCTAAACAGGCGGGTAGCGGTCCAATGCTAAGTGGCGGAGGGAATGGGCCTGTAGCCGGAGACGGGGAGCGTCCCCGGCGCGGATGTCTCCGGCATGGCTGACGGGAGCGAACGGGGTAACTTGTCCCGACCACTGTTGGGACCGTTCGTCCCAGGAAAGATTTTTACCAGGGGAGCTACCACTTAACGTCTATCCACTACCAACAAATGAATGGATGGCCTGCGCATCCCTTACGACTGAGCAGGCTTCACCTCCACCGTTCCCGTGCCCGGCTCGGGCAGCCACGACCAGTTGGGCAGCTTACTGCGCACGCGCATCGCGGCCTGCTCAACCGTGATGTACGCCACCGGAATCAGGACCAGCGTAATCAGGGTAGAGGCAAAGAGCCCTCCAATCACCACGCGAGCCAGCGCCGCCTGAATATCGCCCCCGGCTCCAAGACCGAGCGCCAATGGGAAGAGCCCAAGCATGGTAGTAAGCGCCGTCATCAGAATGGGGCGCAGGCGCAGGCGTCCGGCCTCCACCACCGCGTCGACCATCGACAGGCCGCGTTCGCGCCGCATGATGTTGATGTAGTCGACCAGCACAATGGCGTTATTCACTACGATACCGATCAGCATGATGAGGCCCATGATGCTCTGGATGTTCACGGTCGTGCCCGTTGCAAGGAGCGTGGGTACCACCCCGATAAGCGCAAGCGGCACCGAGAGCATAACGATGAGCGGATCCAGAAAACGCTCAAACTGCCCGGCCATGACCATGTAGATGAGCACGAGCGCCATGAGAATCGAGATCAGGAAGTCACGCTGGGCGGCCTGCTGTTCGCGATACTCGCCGCCAAAGGTCACCGAAAACTGCTCGGGCAGGTCCATCTGCGCCACTACAGCCTGTGCCTGACCGACCACTTCGTTGAGCGTAGCGCCTTCGTTGAAGGTCGCCTCCAGATAAGTTACCCGCTGTCCGCTAATGCGCCGGATTGTGCCGGGACCGCGGCCCTCTTCAATGGTTACGAGGGAGGCCACCGGAATGGTAGCTCCGTCGGGGGTGCGCACCGAGATATTGTCGAGGTCCTGCACCGTAAGGCGGTCTTCGGGGCGCAGGCGCACGCGGATCGGAAACTCGTCGCCATCCACGCGGAACTGCCCGGCGAGCGCCCCGGCCAGGTTTACGCGTACCGCCTGGGCCACATCTTGCACATTGAGCCCGACCTGCGCAATACGGGCGCGGTCGAACCGGATGTTCTGCTCGGGACTGCCCCGGTCGTCGTCGTCGCGGTCTACGCTTGCGATGCCGGGCACGCCTTCGAGCCGGCGCTGCAGGTCGGCCGCCAGCAGGCGCGCCTGGTCGAGGTCGTTGCCCCGCAGCTCAATCTCAAGCTCCTGCTCGCCGCCGCCTCCGCTACTGAAGGCCCGGCGCAGCACCCAGAGCCCGGTGCGGGCCCGAACGCGCGTATCTACGCCCGGCACCACCCCTTCGATTTCGTCGCGGAGCTGTGCAGCCAGCTCCGATGGCTCAATGGAGCGCTCACTGGCGGGCTTCATCGCAATGTCGATGCGGGCACGCCCCCAGCGTATCTCGCTGATCACGAAGCGCGTGTCTTCTTCGGGAATGAGCGGCTTCGCAACGGCTTCCAGTTCCTGCAGATAGGACTGCACCACCGCCAGATTCGTCCCTGAATCCATGCTCATATCGATTCGAATCTCGTCGGCGTCGGTCTGCGGCGCGAGTTCAACGGGCAGGAGGGGCCACAGCGCAACGGCGCCGGCAAGGAGCACACCGGTCACGGCGAACACCGTTTTGCGGTACTGCACCACCGTGCGCAGGCGTGTTTTGTATGCGTCTTCGAGGCGGGTGAACCACCGCTGAAACCGCGACTGCGTGCTGGTGTCCGGGTTCGCGTCGATGGTCAGGAAGCGGCTGGAGAGCATGGGCACCAGCGTGAGCGCTACGAAGAGCGAACACACCAGCGAGAACACGACCACCAGCGCCAGCGACTGGAAGAGCGCGGCGCTCGACGCCTGCGCAAAGACCAGCGGCAGGAAGATAACGGACGTGGTCAGCGTGGAGGCCACGATGGCCCCGCCCACCTCACGCGTGCCTACAGATGCCGCCTCTGGCAAGCTCTTGCCGTTCTCCTCCCGATGCCGAACAATGTTTTCGAGCACCACAATGGCGTTATCCACAATAAGACCTACGCCCAGCGCCAGTCCGCCAAACGTCATAATGTTGAGCGTGAGTCCACCAAAGTAGAGCAGCCCGAACGTGGCAATGACCGAGATCGGAATCGACAGGGCAATGACAAACGTGGTGGAGCCGTTGCGCAGGAACACGTACAGCACCAGAATGGCCAGCAGGGCCCCCCAGAGGAGCGATGTTTGGACGCTGCTGATGGAGGCCTCGATGAACGTGCTCTGGTCGCTCACAACCGTAAGGTCGAGGTCGTTGCGCTCCGCATTGACGCGCTCGGCTTCGGCCCGAATGGCTTCGGCCACGGCCACGGTATTGGCGTCGTTCATCTTCTGCAGTCGCATCTGGATGACGGGCATGCCGTCGAGTTCCGTCATCCGAAAGTTGTCTTCGTATCCGTCTTCAACCGTAGCGACGTCGGCCACCCGAATGGGCGTTCCATCAGCGTAAGCCACAACGGTATTACCAATCTGGGCAATGTCGGTGTACTCGCCCAGCGCCCGCACGTACATGTCTTTAAGTCCGTCTTTCACGTTGCCGCCGCCCACGACCACGTTCTCTGCGGCAATAGCCTGGCGCACCTCATCGGCGGTGAGGTCGAGCGACTTGAGGCGGTCGCGGTTCAGGTTGATGCGAATCTCTCGGTTCACATTGCCGCTTAGCTCGATGGTCCCCACGCCGGGCACCTGCTCGAAGCGGGTTGAAATGTCGCGGTCCAGGATGCGCGTGAGCGTCTCCAGGTCGTGGCTCGACGCCACCGCAATGCTCACAATCGACGTCTGGTTCGGGTCGAAGCGCCAGATACGAGGCGGCTCAATCTCTTCGGGCAGCGACTCGCGCACGTCGCCCATCGCATCGCGCACATCGTTGATAGCCACGTTGAGGTCGGTGCCCTGGGCAAACTCCAGGCTCACGCGGCTGCCGCCCTGATCCGACCACGAGGTGAGGCGCTCCACGCCCGCCACGCCCGACATCGCGTTCTCCATCGGATCGGTCACGAGTAGTTCCATCTCCTCGGGCCCCACCTCGCCATAGTCGGTTGCCACGATGAGCCGTGGATACTCAATCTTGGGAAGCAGGTCCACCGGTAGGAATCGAAAGCTCACGATGCCCAGCGTGATGATCACCAGAAAGAACATGCTGGTGGCCACAGGGCGCCGGATGGATACGTTCGTCAGAGAGGCCATAAGACGGAGTCGGTTGGATCAGCGGGGGAGGAGCACGGAGGTCCGGCATCGGCAAGCTACGCGTGCAGCGCCTTGCCGGAGGCCAGCTGGCGAAGCCGTTGGGGTTAGCCCGCGGTCGACGGCGTCGTGGTGCGTGCCGTACGCAGCGTCGAGGAGGACCCCTCGCTCTGGTCGTCGGTGGCAGAGTCGGCGGGCGGGTTGGGGTCTTGCCCGAAGCGTTCCTGCGCCATGCGCTGCTGGCGCTCCAGGAAGTCGCGCAGCACATCTTGGTCTTGGAGACGCTGCAGGCTCATGATACGCTCCCACTCCATAGCGCGCACTCGCGCATCCACATCACCGCCGCGCTGCATGAGCAGCTCCTGGCCCACAGTTATGACCCATGTGCCCGAGTCAATGCCGCGCACGCCCGCTACCTCGCTGCCTTCTGCAATGACCTCTACGGGCTGAAACTGCATGGGCGTGGGCTCGGTGAGGGCCGGTTTGGTAGCGCTCGAATCGCCCTGCCCCGATGTCATCTCAATCGACATCTCTTCGCCCAGTGCCGATGCTACGAAGACCCCTTTTTCCCCCGTGCGCGGGTTGTCATACAGCGCGCTTCGGGGGATGAGGGTAGCTTGCTCACTCTCGCCGTAGAAAATGTCTACCTGAACGAACATGCCGGGTAGCAGACGCTGATCGCTATTTTCTACATCAATCTCGGCGCGAGCGCTGTAGCTGTCTGAATCCAGAAAAGGGGAGATGCGACTGACCTGTGCGCGCACTGGGTTGGTTGCATTGCCACCAGGCAGAATCTCAACGGTCTGGCCTGTGCGAATCTGGCTGTAGATGCGATCGGAAACAGGCACTTGCACCCGCACCTGGCCCAGATCGGCCAGCGTGAACAGCGCAGCGTTCGTCTCTACGCGCTGCCCCACCTGCACGTTACGCTCCCCCACATATCCGCTGAATGGGGCGCGCACAACGGTCTCTTCGAGCTCAGCCCGGCGCTCTTCAACGGTGGCTTCGGCCTGGGCCACTTGGCCCTCCGCCTGGTCGACCGCGGCCTCGGCAGACTCAACTTCTGCCTGTACGCCTTCCAGCGTCTGCGTGCTCTCAAATTCCTGGTCGACCAAGCGTTGCGTACGAGCAAGCCGAGCCTCGGCCTCCGACAGTGTGGCCTGCGCCGCACGCACATCGGCCTGGGCCACGCGGAGCGATGCCTCGGCCTGACGCAAGCGGTCACGGTACGAACGGTTATTGAGCTGCACCAGCGGCTCGTCCGCCTCCACGTAGTCTCCACTTTCAACGTACACATTGGTCACACGCTCGCTAACCTCCGGGTACACCTGCACCTGATTGCGCGCCTGTACCGTTCCGCTTACGCGGGCTTCCAGCGGCAGCCCGCCCAACTCGGACAGCACCGCCTCGACCGACGGCGGTTCGCGGTCGCCTCCCATTCTGTTGGAACGCTCTGCGTCCGCTCCGCTTTCGCCACTACACCCTACAGCCAGCAAGGCAAGCCCGAGCAAGGGTATCAATGCAATGTATTTCGCAATATCTGTCATGGAAACGGATTGGGTTTGTCGGTTGAGCAGCAGGTGCAGCCCGCTCCCGCAACACCTGCGAGCACCACAGGTTAATGTGCGTCAGCGAGACCGAAAGGGGCTGCTTGTGAAGTATGTACAGTGCTTATGTGTAGCGCCCTTTACCCGCTCATCGTAAGCGAAGATTATAACGATGTTGGTGGCAAGCCAGCCAGTCGGAAACGTTGCATTTGCGGCATTTGCGCAGGCGTATTCGATGGCAGCGCGGCGTGCAAATCGCGTCGGTACGCGGGATACTGTATGACGGACTCTGCCCTCGGTTACGGATGCTGTTACCAACCTCGCATGCCGCGTAACGAACAGACCCAATGACGGGAATATTGCATTGGTGTATCAAGTATGATACATTCCGATAGCTCATTTCATACGCTCGTGGTTTTGGAGGCCCATGTTACCCATGTCTGATTCGGTGGCATCTACATATCGCCAGCGCTCTACCTGGATGGAGTTTGCCGTCATCATGGCGGTGTGGTTTGTCTTTGCCTCGCTGGTCGTGGGCCGTCTCTTTATTGACCCCGACCGTACGGCCCGCCCGCCGATTACAGGATTCTCGGATATTGCGTGGCGGATGTCCATCTACCTGCTGTGGGCGCTATTTACGCCGCTCATCTTCTGGCTGTCAAGCCGAACCGGACTCGGGCCCGCCCGCTCGCCGAGGCGCATCACACTGCACCTGCTTTCGGCAGTCACGATCGCGACCGCTATGGATGCCTACAGCGATGTGGTGTATCGCCACGCCCTGAAGTCTCCAGAGGAACGCGAGGCGCTGATGAATGTGATCAGCGGTTCATTCTACGACGTGCTCCGCCTCGGCTTTCTGTGGGAGCTCATTATCTATGCCGCCATCCTGGCTGTGGGCTTCGCTCGCGACTACTATAGGCGCTTTCAAGAGCGCCAGATGCAGGCGGCCCGCTTGCAAGCGCAGCTTACCGAAGCCCGGCTGGATGCGTTACGTATGCAGATTAACCCGCACTTCCTCTTCAATACGCTCCACGCCATTTCAAGCATGGTAGAACGCAACCCGTCGGGCGTGCGCAAAATGGTGGCTCGCCTCAGTGCCCTACTCCGCCACACACTCGACCACGACGGTGCCCAAGAGGTTGCCCTCGCTCGCGAACTCGATGTGCTCGACGACTACCTCGCGATTATGCAGGTGCGCTTCGAGCATCGCCTCACCGTCCGTAAAGACATCGCCCCCGATGTGCGCGACGCCATGGTCCCCGACATGATTTTGCAGCCCATTGTCGAAAACGCCATCAAGCACGGCGTCACGCAGCGCTCCAGTCCCGGCTGGGTCGAGATTACGGCGACCCACACCGACGATCAGCTCACGCTTGCCGTTGAAGATAACGGCCCCGGCGCCGCCCTCGGCGATGAACTCCCCAAAGGCGTAGGCCTGAGCAACGTGCGCTCGCGCCTCGACCAGATGTACGGCGATGCGGCCTCGCTCACGCTTACCACCGGACGCGAAGGCGGCGTGCGCGCTACGCTCACGCTTCCGTATCACACCCACTCTTCGTTCGACGACGAACCATTCCCCGCCGATCATGACGCAGTCGCTTATGCTTAACGCTCTTGTTGTTGATGACGAACCGCCTGCTCAGCGCCGCCTAACGGATCTGCTGGGTGCACGCGACGACATCAAACAGGTCGATGTCTGCGATAACGGGCGCGACGCCATCAACGCTATTCGCTCCAACCAGCCCGATGTCGTCTTTCTGGATGTGCAGATGCCTGATTGCACTGGCATTGAGGTCGTCAACGAAGTAGGGGCCGAGAACATGCCCATCGTGATCTTTGTGAC
Organism: uncultured Rhodothermaceae bacterium; assembly: GCA_913056335.1. GTDB lineage: Bacteria > Bacteroidota > Rhodothermia > Rhodothermales > Salinibacteraceae > Longimonas. The sequence goes on along the minus strand of CAJXLX010000081.1, from coordinate 695 downwards.
CGCGTACGACCAGCACGCCCTGAAAGCGTTCGAACTCGCCGCGCTCGACTATCTGCTGAAGCCGTTCGAAGACGAGCGCTTCCACGAGGCCCTCGACCGCGCGGCCCGCCAGGTCGAAATGCGGTCGGCCGACCAGCTGGAGCATCAACTGGAACGGCTCCTCGACGTGGCCCGCCCCGATCTCACCGAAAACGAAAACGAGTACCTGCAACGCATCCCGGTGCGCACGCGCAACGAGGTCCGCATCGTCACGGTTGACGACATCATGTACTGCGCCGCCGACGGGCCGTACGTGCGCCTGCACCTGCACAACGAAGACACCTACCTCATCCGCGAGCGCATGAAGGTGCTCGAAGAGCAGAAGCCCGACATGATCACCCTGGACCTGGAAATGCCCGAGGAATGGGGACCACGGTTTTTCCGGAAAATATCCAAAAAAGGGTACACCACCCCGGTGATCGTTATATCCGGTCTGTCCGGACGCAAGCATTCCATACCCAAAGCAGAAGGATTTGTTGCCAAACCCTTTGATGCAGATGAAGTCCTGGAAAAGGTCAGGCAGGTGTTACGCCGGTGAATCTGATAATAAAGGCTTTGCATGGAAAGTGCCTGGAAAACAAATTTTTCTTGCCTTTATTCTGTAAGAAAAATAGGATAGTAAGAATTTGCATATACTTCAAAAAATTCAAACAATT
>CAJXLX010000080.1 GCA_913056335.1 uncultured Rhodothermaceae bacterium | reverse complement strand
CCGCGACGATCTGGGCCCCATCACGCCCGAGGACCGGATCCATGCCGCGAAGATCTTCTATGTGTCGCCGTTCCAGCAGATCGACGGGGCGTACGAGTTCCGCTTCGATCTGCGGCCCGACCGGATCGGCATCTGGATCGACCTGCAACGCATCGCTTTTGAATCCAGTCGCATGCCGCGAACACACATACCACACCAAATAACAGAACAGCGAGTAGACGTTTTATCGTGCGCAACGAGTCCGGCATGAGTGGATTCCGTTTGATCGGTCTGCTACCTGGTTAACCGGTCATCTGGCTAAAAGGCGATACCCATAACGACAACGATCGCATTATTACGCACTGTTCGAGGCACGTCTGAAGAGAAAGATTCCGTAACGTCAATGTCGTAGCGTCCTTCGATAAACAGGCGCATGGGCAGCAGATGCGTCTCTACGCCAAATCCTATCGTACCTCCAAAGACAACAGAGTCATAAGAGTCTACAATTTCGTTTTCGACGGGCGGACTATTTACAAACTCAAAATCCTCCGCATTACGATGCAGCAAGATGTCGAGGCGAGGCCCGGCCAGCGCGTATACGGAGGCCGGTGAGACGTCGTACGCAAGTTTGGCCAGGAGTGGAACCGTCAGGTAGTTGAGCTGGGTCTCAGCTTCTATGATAGAAAGAATCGTCCCATCCTCGTCGATCTCTTCCCGCGTATCCACAAAGCCGCGCTGGATGTAGCCCACCTCGCTGCGCACAGATAGAGCCGAGAACACACGTTTCTCTACGAATGCGGCGGCGGTCCACCCTAATCGCCGGTCAAAGTCAAGCTGATCTATGTTGTCCGTCGCATGGGCCGACACAAATCCGCCCGACAGCCCGACACGGTCAATTAGTTGGGCCTGACCGGATGTGGGAGCAATAATACCAATGAACAAAAGCACCGAGAGAAGGCGTTGCCACGTCATCTTAAAGGGAAGTCAAGCAGCAAGAAGCGGAGGAATAGATTGATACGGCGCTATACGTTTACGCTTGCTTTCATACATACTATCGTGCTCGTTCAATTGCAAGGGCAACGTAGACACGGATGGCATGCGCGTTTCTTCTTCGTTGCAGTTGTTACGCGTATCTTGTAGCATACGTAGTCCTCGTCTCCCCCACAATGAGCAGACGAATGCTACGTATCAACAGCCCTTGTCAGAATGAAACGGATTGCTTTGCGTATTCTCACAGGACTGGCCCTCCTTGCGACTGTGGGTGGTGGGGTATGGCTCAATCATACCAGCTTCGACCGTATCTATGCGCTGCGGCAGATTGAGCGCGTGCCCCAGATTGCGATCAACGGTATCGTTCCCGGCGAGGTAAACCTGACCGGGCGTGTGACAGATGGTGGTGCATTGCTTACCGCCCCCAAGTCGCGACGCTCTGTGGTCTTTTATCGCTACATTGTGGAGGTCGAGGAAGAGGATTCGGATGGCGATACGTACTGGCGCACGGTGCGCGATGAGACACGATATGCCGAGGTCTTCTGGATTGAGGATGAAACGGGCCGCGTGCCGGTGCACCCTGTGGATGATGTGGATTATCAACTGGACCGAGACTATCGTACTACGAACGGGTCACGGCGCTACACCGAGTATCGCATCGAGCCGGGTGATGAGGTCTTTCTGTTCGGATACGCCTCGCGCTCGGGATCGACCTACACTGTCGGATTCGAAGCCGACGGGAGTTACCGTCCCATTCTCTCGGACCGGTCTGCCTTCCGGGCACGGGCCGCACTGGCCGAACAGAGCGCACTCTTTCTGCTGGGGGGACTCGCGGCTCTTGCCGTGGCCGTATTGCTTGGGCTGTGGCTCCTTAGGATCCATCACTCAGCCACCTATTTCGTTGGGCTATCAGCTGTGCTGGTGGTGGCCCTTCTTCTGCAAGGCCTCTGGATGATGAAACAGGATCTTGCCGACACTGCACAGCGCGCTGAGCGCACAACGCACCAAACGACTGCGGTGGTCGATTATCTGCTGGATATGCATGACGTGTCGTGGAACGGCGACTGGGCTGAGCTGGGCACGCTCGACGATGCCCCGTACCGTACGCTTCCCGATTCCACGAAGGCGAAGCTCAATACCCTGCGCATTAATCTTTCGCGTTCGGTGGATCGGGCTCGGGCGCATCTGAATCGGGGACCAGAATCGCTACTTGCCCGATCTATGGGCATGGACGCCCCAGCTCCTATTCCGCTTCCCGATGCCCTGGCTGAGGACGCGCAACAGCATGAGGCCACCTTCGAATCCACCCGACTGGTGCGGGGGCGGGCGTTCTTGTTCTTGCTCGTGGCGGCACTTATAGGGTACGGGGCCAGCAGAAAAGGCATAGGCACCATCAAAGTGAAGCGGCTCATTGAGCATCTTCCAACAGCGCCCGTGAGCGGTGTGGTGTACGGACTCTCCGAAATAAAGGGCACCGCCGAGCCGCATCCGGATGCAGATTTGCTCACCGCTCCGCTTAGCGAAGAGCCCTGTATCTACTACTATTACCAGGAGAAGAAAAAAAGCAACGACAGCTGGACCACCGTCCGTCAAGAAGAACAGTGCGTTCCATTCCGCTGCCGCGATGACTCGGGATTTATCGCTATAGATGCGCGCGATTATGACCCACACCGTGAAGAGACCTCTCAAAACGTAGCGGATGCCCCACATGCCGAGTTTATTGCGGCCACCACGACCTCACGCACCCATGACGCACGCAAGTACCGGGAGCGCCGCATCGAGCCCGGCGATGCGCTCTACGTGCTCGGATCGGCGACCATCGACGCGGAGACCCACGACCGGCTACGGATCACAAACACGGACACGGACACCGAAGACGACCTTCCGTTCATCGTGAGTAGTCGGCCCGAGAAGGACGTGATGCTCCGTAAGGCGTTCAGCGCGTTTGCACTCCTTGCCGTGGGGGTGGTGGCCGCCGTTGGGATCGGACTGGCAACGGCAGGCATGGTGGTATCGTTTGGACCTGCGCTGTATGCCACGACAACAGGATTTGCCCTCACGTATCTGATGGCCGGGCTTGGCATCATGTACTACAACGACCTTGTGTTCTTAAAACGCCGTGTGGACCGGAACTGGTCGAACATTGATGTGGCCCTGGCCAAGCGGTTTGACCTGATTACCCGGCTCGTAGACGTCGTGCAGGGCTATCTCGACCACGAAGTGGAGGTGCTGGAAACGATCAGCGAGGCACGTGCACTGCATGAAGAGAATACGCCGGCTGACCCATCTGACACGCGCCTCAACGCGGAAGAACGTATTCGCCACACCATCACCGCTACCATCGAAGACACTCCGGCTCTGCACGGTCATGCTGTCGCCGAAGAGCTCATGGATGCGCTCGACGAAGTGGAAACGGAAGTTGCTCTCATGCGAGCCGGGTATAACGCGATTGTAGAGCGCTACAACGCCCGATGCCGCCACATCCCCGAGGTGTTCATCGCCCGACTGGCAGGCTTCACGTCAGCCCCGTACTACACGGCAGACACCAGCGCGTCGTCTGTGCACTCTTCGGTTGAGAAGAGGACGACGGACGATGCGCGCATTGGGGATTGATGGTTTTGGATTGTGGAAGAATGGTGCCCGCACTCGTCGTTCTGCACGAGAAGGAAGGATAGCTGTGAAGGAGCAAGCCTACACGCATCCGCAATCCCCAATCCAAAATCGCCTACGGGTGCAGGCGGCCGATGGTGCGGGGGAAGGGAATCGCCTCGCGCACATGCTCGCGTCCGCAGATCCACGACACCACGCGCTCCAGACCCAGTCCGAACCCGCTGTGCGGCACCGCGCCGAACTTGCGGAGGTCCAGGTACCAGTCGAACGCCTCCTCAGGCAGCCCATGCGCCTCGATCTGCTCCTGCAGGAAGTCCAGATCCGTGGCCCGCTCGCCGCCGCCCACAATCTCGCCGTAGCCCTCGGGCGCCAGCACGTCCATGCCCAGCGCCAGGCGGTCGTCGTGCGGGTCGCGCTTCATGTAGAAGGCTTTGATCTTCGCCGGAAAGCGATGCACGATAATCGGGCGATCAAAGTGCCAGGTGAGCACCGTCTCATCGCTTCCGCCAAAGTCGGAGCCCCACTCAAACGTCTGCGCCGATGCCTTCCAGTCCGGCAGGTTGCGCAGAGCCTCCTCGATCTCGTTGATGCGCTTGTTGATCTCAATCTCGCGCGCATCGATCTGACGTTTGATGTGCTTCTTCGCCTGCCCGCGCCGCTTCTGGTTCTCTTCGCGCTCGGTCTCCAACTCCGCCTGCTCCTCATGCAGCGCATCAATGCGCGCATCAATCAGCTCCGCGGTCGATTCGCTCCGCAAGAGCTCCACCGCCTCATCATAGCTGATGCGCGGGAAGGGCGTCTCCACCTGCTGCAGCGCCGTCGTGTCGCGCTCCAGCGTCTCCAGCTCGCGCTCACAGTGCGTGAGTACGTCCTGAACAATATGCGACACAAAGCGCTCGGCCAGCGTCATGTTCATGTCCAAGTCGTAGAACGCCATCTCCGGCTCGATCATCCAGAACTCCGTAAGGTGGCGGCGCGTCTTCGACTTCTCGGCGCGGAAGGTCGGCCCAAAGGTGTAAATCTTGCCGAATGCCATCGCCATGGCCTCACCGTGGAGCTGACCGCTCTGCGTGAGGTAGGCCGACTCGTCGTCGAAGTAATCCAGCTCAAAGAGCGTCGAGGTGCCCTCCACCGCGTTGCCCGTCAGCACCGGCGCATCGGTCTGGATGAAGCCGCGCCCCTGAAAGAAGTCATGCACGGCCTTCTGCACCCGGTTGCGCACGCGCAGCACGGCCCACTGCGATTCGCTGCGCAGCCACAGATGGCGGCGGTTCATCAGGAAGTCGATGCCGTGCTCCTTCGGCGTAATCGGATAGCCGTCCGAATCGCCTACCGTTTCTACCGCATCCACCTGCATCTCATAGCCGCCGGGTGCGCGGTCATCCGCCGAAACGGTGCCCGTAATCGAGAGCGCCGTCTCCTGACTCGCGTTGTCGGCCGCTGCCCAACTGGCATCGTCCACATCCCCCTCGCTCACCACGCACTGCACAAAGCCCGACCCATCGCGCAAGATCAAGAAATACAGACTCTTGGAGCCGCGCTTATTGTGCAGCCAGCCCTTCAGCGTCACGGTGTCGCCGTCGTGGTTGGGCAGGGCGTCGATGCGAACAAAGTCTTCGATAGGCGCTTCCGTGGAGGCAGCGTCGGTAGATGCGGCGTCGTCGGCCATGAACAGTGGAGAATACCATGAAACGGATACAGGAACGAAGGCATGATACCACATCGCATCCACAGGTTCCAGCGTCGGACCCGACGAAAGCCCCCACGCAGCCCAGATTTCAGCCGGTTTGCATGCAGACTTCGATACCGCATCTGTTTTTAGGGGGAAGCTACATAATTCGTCTCCCCAAAACCTGGACGCAGCTTCGCCGGTTTACGTTTAATGCTACAGTCTCCCCTCGTAACCGAAAGTGCCACGATGGCCCGCCTACTCTGCTTCAGCGATGTACACTCCAACCACCGCGCCGCCCGTGCCCTCGTGCAGCGCGCCCCCAAGGCCGAGATCGTCGTGGGCGCCGGCGACTTCTGCGACATGCGGCGCGGCCTGGACCGCACCATCGGCATCTTGTCCGCGATCGATACGCCCACCGTGCTCGTGCCCGGCAACGCCGAAAGCGCCGACGAACTGCGCACCGCCTGTGCCAACTGGAACGCCGCCCACGTACTGCATGGCAACGAGGCCACCGTGGGTGGGGTGTCGTTCTACGGCATCGGCGGCGGCATCCCGGTTACGCCCTTCGGCGCGTGGAGCTGGGACCACACCGAAACGCAGGCCGCCGACCTCCTTGCGGAGTGCCCCGACGATGCCGTGCTCGTTTCGCACTCCCCACCCAACAACTGCGTCGACCAGGATTCCAGCGGACGCCACCTCGGCAGCACGTCCATTCGCGATGCCATTCAGCGCACCGCGCCGCGCCTGGTCGTGTGCGGGCACATCCACGACAGTTGGACCCAGACCGGCATCATTGGCGAGACAACGGTGCTGAACGCCGGCCCCGAAGGCGTAATGCGAGAGGTGTGACTGGGGTAATTTATGAAGCAACGGAATCTGCTATTTCGATCCCTGCAGCATCCCATAGCGCACAAGCAAGAACGAACCAACCAGACCGTTCCCTCGTAGATGCGTACGTAAACTACCAACAAAATAAGATATTATGGACCCTTCTTATCCCCCCGAATATCTACAATATCTGTACGAACAGATCGCTTCCATTGCAGCAGTTCTGGGGGGATTCTCCATCACAACGCTCGCCGTATTGCTCACAGCAGCCCCCAATCGGTCGATCGCATCATGGGCCGCCGCCGCGTCAGGCGTTGCCGCGGGACTGCTTACCGGCACCACGTTCCTCGCCAGCATCCTCGCCTCCGACGCGCTCAAAACCAATGCAACGACGTTTAGCGACCTCAATGCAAGCGTGCAGCCACTGGTCAGCATCGTAAGCCTGTCATTCCTGATCGGATTCTACATGCTGCTCCTCAGCCTGGGCATGGCCGGATGGATTCGGTCGCAGCGCACGGGCATCGCCACTACAGTGGCGGCAGCGGTCGGCGCATTGCTTGTCACAATGGGGTATCTGGCTACGACGTAGGCCACGCCGTGCGCGCTGCGGCAGTGTGCACCATGCGGGAGCTTTGGAGCGCCGTTATTCCTCCTCAGCCTCTGCCTCTGGCGGACTCCAGTCGGTCTGGTGCACCAGGTACAGGCGGTCCTGTGCCCGCGTGCAAGCAACATACATGAAGTTGAGGTGGGTCGCATAATCGCAGTCCGCATCCAGCCCATACACGATTCCAACAGGCGCATCCAGCCCCTTGAAGCGCTGCGCAGTGCTATACGCCAGTTCCTGGTTTGTAGGCGGGTCGGCCACGTCAAACGGCTTGAGCGTATATCCACCCAGACGGTCTACCTCTGCCAACGCGGTATTCTTTTTGCTGTGCATTGCCAGCAGAATCATCTGGTTAGCCTCTATCCCGTCAGCGCACAGTGAACGGATGAGCTCATCCAATTTGTCGATCTGCTCATCGGGGCTGCCGTACGTACGCTTCTCGACAGCTATTCCATCATCCAGGTTGGGATGATGGTGAAGAGATGTTACGCCACGCAAGTCAGCCGCATACTCGGCCACACGACGTGAGGAACGACAGTTTCGTGTGATGTGAACGAGCGGCATGTCATCCCACACTTCCTCCACGCTTAGCTGAGGACCGTAAATATTTTGGTGGATGTCGGCAAATACGTATACGTGAGGGTCTTCGGGAAGCAGAAATTGGAGCGCGTCCCACCAGTTCGGATAGATGTCTTGGGCCTCGTCAACGACCAATGCGTCGTACTGAAGGCCCCGATTTTCAATAATATCCAGCAGCAGTTCGCTACTTTCTTCGATCCAGAACGCCGTATCCGGATTCGTGGGCATTCGGCGTCGCGACGTGTGAACGATGTTGGTTTCGATAATCTCATGGAAGTAGCGCGTGTCGAGATTGTCAATGTCCCGCGTCTGCTCAGACAGATGCTCCGCCAGGAGCTGATTGTAGCACAAAAGCAGCGTTTTCTTTCCTTCACGAGCCAATTGCTTCGCCCGGTTTTCGGCAAGCAGCGTCTTTCCCGTACCCGCTGGCCCCCGCACCAACACGCGTGGATTCGACTGAAGCGTTTCATTGTAAAGCGTTGCTTGCTCTTCGGTAAGCTGGTAATAGACCTCACGCCCCCGCATGATGGTCGCTTTCTCTGTCGATGCTCCTTCCACATCACTCGCCGGAACCATCTGAAACGTACGCACCAGTTCGTTCCAGGCCGTCTGCAGATTGGCCTTGCGTTCCTCCTGTGCTCTGGAATCGAGCTCATTGATTGGGCCTGCCACTGATCGCAACGCGCCTTTCACAGCGCTGTCTACGTGTTGCATTGCGCGTGCATCAATACATGACTCCTGCGGATGCCCCACCGGCATCTCCGAATTCAACTTGGCTCCCGGAAACACACAAGCAAACGCGTGTGGGATGCGAAGGTCTCCGCTCACCCGACGCTCCAACTCTTCTTTCAACGCATACATTGCCTTCTGCGCCTGCGCAAATGGATCCTTAATTGTATGCCACGTTCCATCGTCGTGCCGTTGTGAGCGCCAGCTGCCGTCGGGTTGCCGCTCAATTGCGCATCCCCCCTTTACTTCGATAACAAGCAATCCATGTTGGGGATGCCAAACAGCGAAGTCAATTTCTCCGTACCGTCGGTTCCCCGAGTGGTTTTGGTATGAGATGTCTTGTGAATAGATCACCTCGTAGTCATCACCGAGCTGGTCGCGCAGCGCTTCGTAGACGACGCTTTCAGCCTGTGGAGTGATGTTCTTGGGGTTGAGAGGCGGATGAATCTGCGCCATATCGATGTTGAGATGTCATGTAGATATAGAGAAAGCATGCACGTAACGTAACATGCATGCGCCGAAGCTGCAAGGTTGCGGATCTGTTGCGTTATCTGCTTGCATTCACAGGGGACGCTGCATCACATTGTGCAGTCCATCTACTTTAAAAACGTTAGCTGACTTGTGGCTCCTGTCGCCTCCTCAACGGTAAATGCCCGCCTGGCACGCTGGGCGGCGCTGCACGCTGGGCTGCTGCTTGCCTGCACGGCAGCTGCGCTTGCGTGGAGCGCGCTCTGGCCGGTCGTCATTGCCGGTACGGCATCGTTTGGGGGGCTCATCGGTGCGTTTCGTCGCCACTGGACGCCTACCGGCGCGTTCGGGGCTGCTAACACACTGACCGCCGGTCGCCTCGCTGGTCTTCTCGCTCTGGCGCTTCTGCCTGTACCTGCTCTCTGGATTGCAGGAGGGGCTGCCGCGCTCTTGCTTCTTGATGGATGCGATGGCTGGCTCGCTCGACAGTTCGGGCACACCTCAGACTTCGGGGCCTTTTTCGATAAAGAAGTGGATGCCTTTACCCTCCTGGTGCTGTGCCTGCTTGCCGTGCAGCATCAGGGCATCGCCCCGCTCCTCGTTACCGCAGGACTGCTGCGCTACGTGTTTGCTGTGCTCATGCACCTGGGCAATCCCCCCGCACGCACCGAGCCGCGTACCAACGCCGCCCGCTACCTGTACGTGTTCATGATGGGCGCCATCTTGCTGCCCTTCCTCCCGTTTCCATCCTGGACCGCAACGATTCTCTGGGTTGCCGTGGGCGGACTCGTCGCATCGTTTCTGCCGTACTTCGCATGGGCGCTGCGCCTCCCCCAGCGCCTTGCCGGACTCCGGCGCGCCCTGTCCTGATCTTTCGTTCTCAACCACTCCTCTGTTGCGTATGCATCGCCTCTTTGCGTGTCTGCTGGTGCTTATTGGATGCGGACCCATCGCATCGCAAGCACAAACTCCATCCTGGCAGGTGCGATCCCCTACCACGTTCCAGATGGACGCCGACGCCCTGGCCGCCGCATTTGACGAAGCCGCCAACATGCCGCCTCTCAACAGCCTGCTCATCGCTCGGGGCGACTCGCTGGTAGCAGCCCAAGCGTTTCGCGGCATGACGCTCGACCGGCCCACCAACATCAAGTCCGCCAGCAAAACCATGGTGGGCACGCTCTTCGGCATGGCTTTCGCCGACGGCGCATTCGACACGCTTCACGATCCGATTGGCCCCCGCTTCCCCGAGATCCTGGCCGACACCGCCCGTGCCGCTCACCTCACGCCGTACCACCTGCTCACCATGCAGGCCGGCCTCGAATCCACCAGCTTTGGCAACTACGGCGCCTGGGTGTCGAGCGATAACTGGGTGCGCAACGCACTGGAGCGTCCCATGCAGCACCCGCCCGGCACGCACATGACGTACAGCACCGGCACCTCGCACATCTTGGGCGTGCTCCTCACCCGCGTACTCGACGAGCCGCTCCGCACCTATGCGCAGCGCCGCCTGTTCGACCCGCTCGGCGTCGAGATTGGCGCGTGGCAGCAGGATCCGCAGGGCAACTACTTCGGCGGCAACAACGTAGCTATTCCTCCGCGCGGGCTGCTGCGCCTGGGACAGCTCCACCTGAACGGCGGTACCTGGAACGGCGAACGCGTGCTGCCCGCCTGGTGGCCCGCCCTGGCCTGGACGCCCTTTGTGCAAGACGCCTTTCGCGACTTTCAGTACGGCCTCTCGTGGTGGATCGCCGATTTCGACGGCGTGCGCACCTATTTTGCCTGGGGCTACGGCGGACAGTTCGTCTTCGTAGCACCCGAGCTTGAGCTCGTTGCTGCTATGACGTCTTCACTCACTAACCGACCCGACGATCTGGGCGACTTCAGCGATCAGCTTACGGCCTTCTGGCGTGATCGTGTCGTGCCGACTGTTGTTCGCGACGAACCCTGACATCCAGAAAAGGAGGGGGAAAGCGAAAGCATACCGCTCCGCCCCCTCATCCCTCGCAGTGTCTCCGCCCGGTCTCCGCGCCCTCCCGCAGGAAACGGGGCCGCCGGAGGAATAGGTTATCGCATGACCGTGCGCCTCTGCGCATCCCCATCAGAAATCCCGCTTGCAAGCGTGAACGTTTTGTTGGATGCGGGAGCCATACAGCGTGCTGAGCATACGTGCACTGCACAGAGTCACCTGCTCTCATGCCCTGAAATGCTATGACCTCCAACCGCAAAACTGCGCTCAACATTGCCCTGCTGATCCTTCGCATCGGCATTGGCATCTCATTTGTGTTTGTGTACGGATACGAGAAGATTCTTGGTGGCACCGACACCTGGGCTGGCCTCGGAAGCAACATGGCCGTACTCGGCATCACGTTCTGGCCCGTGGTCTGGGGCTTCATGGCAGCCGCAACTGAGTTCGTAGGCGGCATCTTGCTGATGCTGGGCCTCGCCTTCCGCCCCGCCCTTGTGCTGCTTAGCGGCACTATGATTGTCGCCGCCATCGGCCACACCTTTGGCGACATCGGCGGCGGACCGTGGCACGCGACCGAGATGCTCACCGTCTTCATTGCGCTGCTCATTACCGGCCCCGGCGCCTACAGCCTCGATGCCCTCTTCTTTGGATCGTCCGATCCGTATGCCTGATTCTACTTCTATCGGCATTGTCGGCGCTGGACTCAGCGGACTTGTTGCTGCAACACGCCTGCACGAGTCCGGTCATGAAGTGGTGGTATGGGAGATGCGCGACCGTGTCGGCGGGCGCACCTGGAGTCCGGCCCTCGGCTCCAATTCGCTGCGCCTGGATTTGGGCGCGGCCTGGCACTGGACCGCGCACACCCGCGTGCAGGATCTGGCAGAGGAGCTGGGCATTGGGCGTATTCCGCAGCACGAGCCCGGCACCGCACTCTACGAGCCGCGGGCCGAACAGCCGGTGCAGCGCTTCCCATGGCCCGACACGCCGCCGCCCTCATGGCGCCTGCAGGGCGGCACGCAGGCGATGGCTGAGCAGCTGTCTGCACAGCTCCCCGACGGTGCCGTACAGTTACGCCACCGCATAACGCAGGTGCAGCAGACCGATCATGCCGTGCAGGTTGCGGTGACCGGGCCCAGCGGGCCGTCGTCTATGACCGTTGATCGCCTCATCGTAGCGGTGCCGCCGCGGCTGGTGGCGCACACGATCAACTTCGACCCGGCGCTGCCCGATTCGCTCACCATCGCGCAGCGCAACACGCCCACATGGATGGCGGCCTCGGGCAAAGCCGTAGCTACGTTTGTGGATGCGTTCTGGCGGCAGCAGGGCATTGACGGACGCGTCGTCAGCCATGCGGGTCCGGTGGCCCACTGGCACGATGCCGTAACCGCCGACGGACGCGCTGCGCTCGCGGGCTTTCTACATCCTACGGGGCTGCAAACCCTTGCGAACGAGGGCGAGGCTGCCCTGCACGCGGCCATACGCGACCAGCTCGCGCACTGCTTCGGGGATGACGCGCCCGCCCCCACGGCCATTGCCACCAGCAATTGGCGCACTGATGCTGCGACCACGCCACCCGGCGAAGATCCGCTCCACGTTGAGCACCCGCCCGCGCCACCGCCTGTGCTCACCCAGCCGCGCTGGAACGGCCACCTGCTGTGGGCCAGCGCCGAAACCGCCACCGAGCACCCCGGCTACCTCGACGGCGCGATTGAGGCCGGTGAGCGTGCCGCCGAGCAGGCGATGGACGCAACATCTATTGCCCTCAACCCCTGATGCGGGCCCCCTCTACTATGTGGTGTGGGGACACGACGCGCTGGGGATGCGAGCGATCCCCGGCTATGGGTTCCTTAGCCCGGGATCAGAAGCAAAGCGGATATCCCGGGCAGTCATTGAAGCCTGCTAAACAGATAAGCGCCGTGTCCCTACGGTGCTGGAAACAGCCCCTCGACAGCCCCTGCACGCTTGCCTACCAATGCCGTATCGACGAACGGGCCTCCACGAAAAGACCTGGTTGGTGCTCAAAAGACGCTCCCGCGGAGGCCCGGCACCTCCTTCCCGTCCGGCGGTTTATCCCTGCGCATCCCCCTAAAGCCAGCTTGAACTCAGCCTTCGGATCGCATGGCCACGCCCGCGCCCGACACCTCCGATGCCACGCTCTACGGCCACGATTCCACGCCGCGTATTGTGGATGTGCAGCCGCTTCTGGGCCGTCCCTCGCGCGAGCAGGCGATGGTGCGCCTCTACCGTCGCAGCGAGAAGGGCACCGAGGTGTTTACCGAAGACGCCCCGCTGTATCCGTTTTTCTTTATCTCGGATATCGGGCTGCTGCGCCATCGCCGCGATACGTTGCGCGCCTCGCGGTTGCAGGGCGGCGGGTTCTTCGAACATGTGGTTGTTTTTTCGTGCTGGCAGGACTACTACGAGGCCATTCGCCACGTAAAGCGCCAGACCGACAGCGATCAGCGGCGGCCCGAGGAGCTGTATCTCATCACCGATCCGGTGCAGCAGTACCTCACGCAGAGCGGACGCACCTGCTTCAAGGACATGACGCTCGACGATCTGCACCGCCTGCAGCTCGACATCGAGGTGATTAGCGACGGCTCGTTCCCCAATGCCGAGCGTCCGGGTGATGAGGTGGTGATCGTGGCGCTTTCCGACAACCGCGGCTGGTCGGAGGTGCTGCACCAGCGCTCCGGTGTATCGGAGGCGACGCTCTTGCGCGAGCTGGTGCAGACCATCACCGAGCGCGATCCTGATGTTTTGGAGGGATACAACGTCTTTGCCTTCGATCTGGCGTATCTGCAGGACCGATGCGATCTGCACAATGTCGAATTTGCCCTCGGACGCGATGGGTCGGTGCCCCGCACCTTTGACAGCAGCATGCGGTTTGCCGAGCGCACGGTGGACTTCCCCGCGATGGATATTGCCGGGCGCCACGTCATCGACGCCTACTTCCAGGTGATGGCGTTCGACGTGTTTAAGCGCGACCTGCCGGATTACAGCCTGAAGACGGCTGCGCGCTACTTTGGCTTTGCGCCGGAGGATCGCACGTACATCGCCGGCGAGGACCTGACCGAGGCGTGGCATCACGACCGCGAACGCCTGCTCGACTACGCCCTCGACGACGTGATCGAACCCGGACGCCTGGCGCGGCATCTCTCG
>CAJXLX010000079.1 GCA_913056335.1 uncultured Rhodothermaceae bacterium | reverse complement strand
CCGCCGTCACGTCGACCGTGTAGGCCAGGCGGTTCGGACGGTTCTCTTCGTACAGGTTGGGTTCGTAGGGCAGCTCCGCTTCGGGGATGTCGAGTTCTTCGGGCGATGAGAACACGATGCGGTCGCCATCGGAAGCCCATGCATACGAAATCATGGAGCGGTCAAAGGCATAGAGCTGGGTCATCTCGCCCGTCTCCGGATCCATTTCGTAGAGCGCACGGCCATTGTCGCCATCGCGCGCTGTTAGAAAGGTGAGCGTGCCATACTCGGGCCGAAACGTGATATTGCCAACCGAGCCCTCGGTGTAAAGGGCTTCTTCCTCGCCGGTATCGGTATCAAGCGCAAACAGATGACTGGCCGGAGAGGCGTTCTCTTCACGCGGGTCAACCGGCTGGGTGCGCGTGAACGCAATGAAGTTGCCCTCCGCATCTACAGTCGTATTACTTACCGATTGCAGCATCGCTTCTTGCATGGGCGTAAGCCCTTGCGCCGTGCTCGGAAGCGGAAGGCTCCACAGCCCCACCGCCACCAGCATCAGCAGTAAACGGGATGCATGTCGTGTTATTGTCGATATCATGAGCGTTTCGATTTCTGAATAGAGGTCGCGTATCATAGCTGTTGCGGGACCGCCTACGCTTGCAAAGCGCTTACGCGGTGACCGCGCAGGGACTCCTATTGTTCGTACAAGCCCCCGTTCCACGTCGCACGCGGTCGTATCTACATGGCGGACTGTTACTATCCCGTTAGGCTCGTCGCATCTGTGACACGTATGTGCATCTTATTATATCTGAGCCACCTTTTATGCTGCACAGTGCATGTACACCCACGCATGCGTTCCGCATGGCCACTACCGCACGGCCACTACCGATTCGTTATTATCGAACCGACGCCTCCCCTTGTATGATACGCTACACGAACTCCCTACTTCTTGCAGGTGCCGCCTGCCTGATGCTGTTTGTAGGGCTGCGTATGCCTGCAGCGGCGCAAGCGCAGTCTCCGGCGCTTACCGGACGCGTCATAGATGCCGAGACGGATACGCCCCTGGCAGGCGCTACGGTTGCAGTGTGGCAGGAAACCGCCTCAGACTCCACGATGGTCACCGGCGCGGCGACCGATGCCGAAGGCGCGTTCACTATCGAAACGCCCGATACGGGGCCCTATACGCTGCGCATTAGTTTCGTGGGATACGACAATCGGCGCCTCGAAAACGTAACGGCGCAGACCCCGCCCAATGATGTGGGCACGATTCGCCTGGCTCCACAAACCAGGCAGGTCGGCGAGGTCGAAGTTACGGCGCAGCGCCCGGCGGCCGAGATCGAGACCGACCGGACCACCTATAACACCGCCGATCGCGCAGTAAGTGCGGGCGGGTCGGCGCGCACCGTGCTGGGTACGCTGCCCTCCATTCAGATCGACATTGACGGCAGCATTAGCCTGCGCGGCAACGAGAGCGTCACGCTCCAGATTAACGGCGAACCCGCGTCGCTGGAGGGCGAAAGCCTTGTGAGCTACCTGCAGAGCATTCCTGCCGATGCAGTGCAGCGTGTGGAGGTCATCCCGAATCCGTCAGCGCGCTACGAGCCCGAGGGCATGGCGGGCATCATCAACATTGTGCTCGACCGCGACCTGGATACCGGCTGGAACGGCGGGGCGCTGCTTAGCGGCGGACGCGATGTGAACAACGACTATGGCGGCAACGCATCGGGCAATGTGGGCTACCAGGGCGGCGGGTTCAACTTCCTGGCCAACTACTCCATCCGCCGCGACCGCGAGGAGGATACCGACTCCCGCCTCGTCGAACAGCTCAACGACGACGCCCCCAACCGATGGATTGACCAGGTGGGAACCGAGCGCGAACTCGACCGCTCGCAGTCGCTCAACACGCAGATGGGCTACCGCTTTACCGAGGCCACCTCGCTCGATCTGGAAACCACGCTCAGCCTGCGCCGCGACATCGAAGATGGGGAGAGCCGCTACGGCGAGTACACAGGGAGCTTCACGGCAGATGACCGCACCGATCGCTACGTCCGTGTGCTCGACAACAGCTCCTCTGATGAGAGCGTCAATGGACGCCTCACCTTTAATCATGCCTTTAGCGACGACCACACGCTGCGCAGTCAGATCCGCTACGACCGCGACTTCGAGACCGAAGACGGCACATATACCATCTATGGCATCGAAAACGGCAATCGCCTCGACGCGCCGCGCGGCCAGGAGCTCGATGTCGTCAACGAAGACGAGCAAGAGGGCACGCTCGAAATCGACTATACGCGTCCGCTGGGCGCGCACAACCTGGAGATGGAAACCGGCTACCAGGGCACGCTGCGCCGCCTCGACAGCGACCAGACGTACGACGGCACCGAAACCACCTTCATCTTCGACGAGATCATCCATGCCGGGTACGGCATTCTGCGCCGGGGCTTTGGCGACTTTGAACTGGAAACAGGCCTACGCGCCGAAACCGTGAATACCGACTTTAACCTGAGCAGCCAGAATGAGCGCACCGATCAGTCGTACGTGAGCTTCTACCCGAGTGTCTTCCTGTCGTATAGCCCGAATGAACGGCGGCAAGCCCGCATCTCATACAGCAAGCGGGTCGACCGCCCCAACCTGTGGGACATCAATCCGCTCGACGATAACGAGAATCCTACGTTCCGCAACGAGGGCAACCCCGGCCTCGACCCCGAATACATCCATTCGTTTGAGTTGACGGGCACGCAGCGGTGGGGCTTTGGATCGCTTACGGCCACGCCGTACGTGCGCCACACCGTAAACGAGATCGAGGACGTAACCCGCGAGGAGACGACCGACAGCGGGCGCACCGTCATTGTGCGCCGGGCTGAAAACCTGTCATCGAGCACCTCGTACGGCGCTGAGTTCGTGGCTACGTTCAACTACGCAGGTGTGGAGGGTACGCTGAGCAGCAACGTGTACCGCGCCGTAACCGACGGCTCGAACCTGACGACTGACCGCAGCCAGGATGCGATCTTGTTCTCGGGGCGCGCCAACCTGCGCACCGAACTGCGCGACGGGCTACAGGCCGAGCTCAACCAGTTCTACCGCCCGGCCCGCGACATTCCACCCGAGGGACGCATCGATGCGTTCTCAAGCACCGAGGTCGCCCTGCGGCAATCGCTCTTCTCGGGCAACGGCAGCCTCACGCTCCGCGTGGACGACCTGTTTAACAATACCAATGTTGGCATCTGGTACCGCGATAACGACATCTACCAGCAGTCGAACTTTGAGTGGGGACGCCGCGAGGTCACGCTAAGCTTTCAGTACACCTTTGGCTCGGGCGACAATGACGGTCCCGAGCGCGGCGGCCGTCGGTACTAAGCCGCCACCGACTACGGACGTGCTGCTGACTGGTGCGCCTGCTGCCATTCACGCGCCAGTTGGGCGGCTTCTTCGGGCGCGAGGTCCATAAGTTTGAGGCTGCGCGTGGTGCCTTCGATGGAAAGCACGGGCGTGGCGTATTTTACGGCGTCGTTGAGTTGAATCACCAGGTGGGCACCTGGCGCATCGCGCAGGAGCATGCGCAGCGCGTCTTGCTCGTTGGAACCGGGCACCACGGTAAGGACGGGACGCTGGTTTTCCATGCGGAACGTGAGGCGCTGCCACGATGTCGGGGTCAGCGCCACCGTTTCGGGGCTTATCCAGAGCGTGTCGTTGGGGCTGCCCGGCGGCAACGCATCAGGGGCGAGCCTCGTCCACCCGTCCACGGACTGTTCTGAGGCTGCATGCACCGCAATTTGCAACGAATCGGCGGTGCGGGCACGGGCTTCACCTCCGGCAGACAGGCCTACACACAAAACCATGGCTATGGAGGCCCACATCAGAACATCGGTCATGGGGGAATACTTCGGTCTATCCCAAATAAAACAGCTGTGGGGCTGCTACAGCGTTTCGTGCTCCAGCGTGGGATGCTCCACCGGCGTGTCGTGCTCCAGCTTGCCGTCGCGGAGGCGCAGAATGCGGCGCGCGTGCTGGGCGATGTCTTCTTCGTGCGTAACGACCAGTAGCGTGTTGCCCTGACGATGGAGCTGCTCAAAGAGGCGCATGATCTCGTCGCCCGTTTCGGTGTCGAGGTTACCGGTGGGCTCGTCGGCCAGGATGATGGACGGGGTGTTCACGAGCGCACGGGCTGTAGCCACGCGCTGGCGCTGCCCGCCCGAGAGCTCGTTCGGCTTATGGTCCATGCGGTCGCCCAGCCCCACCTTGCGGAGCGCCTCGGCGGCCCGTTCGCGGCGTTCGGATTGCTTGAGTCCGGCATAGATGAGCGGCAGCTCCACATTCCGCAGGCAGTCGACGCGCGGCAGCAGGTTGAAGGTCTGGAAGATAAAGCCGATTTCGCGGTTGCGGATCTCGGCCAGTTCGTCGTCGGAGTAGGTGCTGACGTCGCTATCATTCAGCAGGTACGTGCCACTGGTGGGCGTGTCGAGGCAGCCGAGCATGTTCATGAAGGTGGATTTTCCCGACCCCGACGGCCCCATGATGGCGACGTACTCGCCCTCTTCAATCGTCAGGTCGATGCCGTCGAGCGCCCATACCTCCTCGCTCCCCATCAGATAGCGCTTTTTGAGGCCCGCAATCTGGATGAGCGGTCCGGTGGCCGTAGAGGGAGACGCCGAGGCGGTGGCAGGTTCTACAGAAGCGGTCATATGCGGAATCCAAACGTTAGAAGTACAGGGGAAGGCAACCGGCTGCAGCTATCGCGAGGCCGCGCGCACGCCAGGTCCGGGGCGCTCCTCGATCGTGATGGCCGTGCCGTCTTCAAGCTCGCGACTGACCGCACTGTACGGCCCGGTAACCACGCGCTCGCCCGGCTCCAGTCCACTACGCACCTCGATGAAGGCATCGTCGGCAATACCCGTGTCCACCTGGCGTACGCGGGCGGTGTCGCCATCGGCAATAAACACGACGCGGCGCATGGCCTCTTCGCCGCGGCGCTCGGCGTCGCTCTCCTCGTTCAGGTTACGCACCGTGACGGCCTGAATGGGCACTGATACCGCATCGTCTACCGTATGCGTAGAGATGTCGACAGCGCCGCTCATGCCCGGACGAATGACCGGGGCGGGTTCGGTGGGCGTGCCATCTTCGGCACTGGCAATGCCGCCCTCGGGCCCGGTCATAACGGTACCGGCATTTTCGTTGTGCGCGTCGAGCAGCCGAATCTTTACGGGAAAGTTGGTGACCTGCTCCTGCGTGCCCTCGCCGCTTACGCGAGCCGAGTTTGCAATTTCGGTGACGGTGCCCCGGAAGGAGCGGTCCGGGTACGCATCCACCTCAACGCGGGCGGTATCGCCCAGGCTTACATTTACGACGTCGTTCTCATTGATGTCGACCTCCATCTCCATCTGCTCCAGCCGCGCAATGCGCATCATCTCGGTCCCGGCCATCTGCGACGTGCCCACCACGCGCTCGCCAAGCTCTACATCCAGCTTGCTCACGGTGCCGCTCATGGGCGCGTAGATGGTCGTTTTCTGGAGCTGTTCGCGCGCATCGCGGAGGCTGGCCATGGCGCTCTGTACCTGAAAGCGCGCCGCCTGCAGCCGGGCTACAGCCTGCTTGTAGGCGGATTCGGATGCCTGGTATTCGCTTTCAGGGATGACCTCGCGCTCAAACAGGCGCTCCTGGCGTTCAAACTCCAGTCGCGTCTGCAGCGAGTCGGCCTCGCGCTCGGACAGGCTGGCCTGGGCTCGGTTCAGTTCGGCCCGAGTGCGTTCCAGCTGCGCCTCATAGGTGTCGGGGCGCAGGCGCAGCAGCACATCGCCCTCCTGCACGTCGGCGCCCTCGCGCACGTTCAGTTCCACAATCTCGCCCGATACGTCTGGGCTAATGGTGACCTCTACTTCAGGCTGAGCACGCCCGAAAGCCGTAACCACTTGCGTAATGGTGCGGGCTTCTGCGGCTTCCGCTTGGACCGCTACGCCTTCGCCCTCGGCTCCAAACCAGCCCATAAACCGCCCTGCGGTGCCAAGAATGATAAGCACGATGAGGACTCCGCCAGCAATGTATAATGTGCGACGCATTGTATAGAACAGTATTAAGGAAAAGAAAAGAGGGTGTGGCGCTACTCAGCGAGCGGGGCATCGGGGCTAAGCGTGCCCATCTGGTAGGCAATCCGCTTTTGCTGGAAGGCAACGTCGAACTCGGCCTGTACTTTGGCGCTGGCCGCATCGGTAAAGTCGCGCGTGGCCTGCGACAGCTCGACAATAGAGGCGCTGCCCAGGTTATAGCGCTCTTGCGCTGCGTTGCGCAGGCGGCGGGCGGACTCCAACCGCGACTCGGCGGCCTCCAGCTGCTTCTGGGCGTTGCGGTAGTCGAGAATGGCCTGGCGCACCTGCAGGGCCACCGCCTGGCGCCGATCTTCCAGGGCGTACTCGGCTTCGCGCACATTGGCACGGGCCTGGGCGGTCTGTGTGCGGCGCTGCAAGCGGTCAAAGATCGGGAAAGACAGCGAGACCCCAATGTTGCCGCCCCGGCGCGAATCGAGCACATCGAAAAACGAAGGAGAGGTGTTGCCTGGTAGCTCACCAACTGTGCTCGACCAGTTCGATCCGTAGCCCATGTTCACCGAGAGCGACGGCCAATAGTTGGACTGGGCGATGCGCACGCCCGCTTCCGAGGCGCGTACGTTGGCCTCCTGTGCTCGCAGATCCACGCGGCGGTCGAAGGCATTGTCGAGCATCTCCGAGATCGCGTACTCGCGCATCTGAAGCGCCTCCGCATCCACATCCGGCGCGTCGAAAGTGTACGTGCCGAACGGATCAAGCTGCAGCGTCTGGATGAGACGCGTGTTGTTGACCTCGACCTCGCGCTGGGCTTGCAAGAGCTGCTGCTCGGCCTGCGCCAGGTCGGCCTCGGCCTGGAACAGATCGGAGGTAGGCCGCGCCCCCGCATCCACAAACTCGCGAATCTGCTCCAGCTGCTGCTCCTGAAACTCGACCTCGCCCCGGCGCACGTCCACCTCTTGTTTGCTTTGCGACAGCGCAATGAACTGCTCCATCACGGTAAACACCACATCCTGGCGCGTACGCTCCAGGTTCAGCTCGCTGGCCTCGCCCTGCCGGTTCGCCTCCCGCAGCGATGCGATGTTGTTGAACCCGTCGAACACCGTGATGCTGGAACTGGCGTTGACCCGGAAGATGTCCGTAGTCTGGTTCACAATCGCCCCCTCCTCCTGGCTAAAGCTGCGCCCGAACTGGCGCGTGGTGCTGGTGGAAAGGTTCAGGTTTGGCCCAAAGTCGAACTGCCGCTGCCGGATTGTGGCGTCCTGGCGCTGCACATCGTTGATAGCGCGCTGCAGATCGGTGTTCTGGTCGAGCGCAATGGTGATGGCCTCGTCGAATGTGATCGTTTCGCCTGATTGCGCCTGCGCCCCAACGGGGGCAAGACTTACAAACAGGATCAAAATACAGAAAGGGAGCAACAACCGGCGCATAGAGTCGGCACGTAGGATGAACAGGAGCGAATCACCGAGGACACGGGCATTGCGCAGCGTGCTCTTGTAACACGGCGCACGACTTGCCCTCAATGCACCCGCTCTACGACCCGGCGCGCTGCAATGTTACAGCATAGGTTATGAGCGGTCGCCTGGGCTGCACCAAATCCGCATGGGGCGTGGTCGCCCCCCCTTCCACATCCGCGATTCCCCATAAGCCCAGCCCCCGTACGCACAGTACTGGAACATCAGGAATGCCGATGACTTACTGAACCTGTAGTAACAAGAGCATTAAATCGTCCTGCTACAGTGGCTCCTACACAGCGCACGTCAGAAGCGTCCATTGTCGCCGGAACGTTCCTACTGGCTCTCATCGCCCTTCTATTTGTGGGGATGCGCCCGTGCGTGGCGGCTCCTGGTGCTTCTGTACCAAGCGTCGCGGAAGCCACATCGCTACATTGTGCATGGTTCGGGGCGGACGCGCACTCCTCTTCGCTGCTCACGTCGCGTCCTACGGGCCCGCGCATCTCGGCAGATGAATGGGATACGCCTGAGCATCTACCCGTATCAAGACCTCGTATCCCTCAAGCGGTGTGTTCCGGTTCGTTCCCACAGGCCACGGCTTCCTACACCGTCTCCCCTCTTGCTACGTTGCACCTTGGCAGTATCGTGCTGCTCTTGTAGTTGAGCACATGCCCTCAGCATCGGCCTCGCCGGTCTACGCCTGCGTTAGATGGATGCGAATGCTGTTCGCATCTCCTGTATATCTGTCGCAGACCAGCCGGGTCGTCACCGTATCTATTGTGCTCCCCAACGTTACCGTATTATGTATCGCGTTCTCACTACGCTTTCCATCTCCATTGTCGTTGTTCTGTGTTCGTTTGGACACGCGGCCTTGCCCGCAGGGGCGCAGTCGCCCTCACCAACGACCGCTGCCACCGGAACGGCTGACCCAGACACGCCTCCCGGAATTGTGCTTCTGGTGCGCCGTACGCAGCACATCCGAGCGGCCATTCAAACCGCCAACGACCTGGCAGATACCGAGCCACTCACCAACACGCCGGTTGAAGTTGTCGTGTGCGGGCAAGTCGTCAACGCTCTTCAACGCGGATCGGACCTGTCAGCGCGTATCGTAGATGCCACAAGCAAGCGTGTGCAGTTTATCGCATGTGGAATGTCGATCGAAAACCATGGCATCGACCCCAACACGTTGCCCAACGCCATCGATACCGTTCCCAATGGACTGGTGCACGCGCTGGAACGCCAGGCGCGTGGCTATCTGTCTGTTGAGCTGTAGCACGTAAGCTGTAGTACAAAACCGGGCCGCTTTAGCCGCTCCGGTGCTTGCCTTTCTATTTATTACCAATTGCCTCAGAGACATGCCGACCTCCCGCTCCGCACACTCCGCCTCCGTTTCGTCGCCCTCGACTCCACTACGCCCCGGCCCCACCGCGATATTCCGTGCTCTGCTGAGCCTGATCTTTCTCGTGGCTGGTATTGGGCATATGCTACAGCCCGAGCAGGTTGCTTCGCGGCTGCTTGATGCCAAACTGGGCTTTCTGGCTACCGCCATTGCACCTGCCGAGGTACTGGTGCTGCTTTCGGGCATTGCCCTGATTGCCGGCAGCCTGGCCCTACTAACCGGCTTCCAGACCCGCCTTGCCGCTATGGGACTCATCGTGGTGCTCATCCCCATTACCCTCACTATTCAAGTGGGCCGCCCAACACTGGGCCCGCTCTTCAAAAACATCGCGATCCTGGGGGGCCTGCTGTTTTTTACGACGCATGGCAGCAGTGCATATAGCATCGATGCGTATGTTCGCCGCCGCAAAGACGAGACGAGACGTACACATAGATGATATGATACGGGGCTGTGCATAGACGCTACGTGATCACTCCCCCTGGTAAAAAATCTTGCCTGGGGCAAGCGGCACAGAACGCACCGCTTCGGTGCAAATGTGTCGTCTGCCGGTGCTTGCTGGGTTGCACTTCTGTGGCGCCCGCGCCCGGCTGTATTCCCCTCCTGACTTGGACGTGTTGCTTCAGCGATATGGAAAGCGGGCGCTGTACCAAGATAACCGCCCGCTTCTTGCACCGATAGACGACGCCCCACCTGAGGTGCACGCGATTGCTGACCTGCTTACGCGTTACGGATGCGGACTGGAACAGGAGATCCTGATCAGCAGACACGAAGATGTGTGATCCCTACACATCTTGCGTCTGCTCCTTTACGTTGCTCTGGCAGTACTACACAGCCAGGACGACAGACAAGATATGAAAAAAGCGGAGGGGGAGGGATTCGAACCCCCGAGACCCGCGAGGGCCTGCTGGTTTTCAAGACCAGTGCATTCAACCAGGCTCTGCCACCCCTCCGTAGGGCGCAGCATACGGTGTGCAAAGTGGCACAGTATACTTTACCAAACACACCGCCCTAAGGCAAGATCCAGCCCGATCGTTGGGCGAGTTTTCATGAGCATAACGAACCGCCCGAACCCGCACCCAGCGCCCGGCATATGCATCCTTGCTGATGTATCAACCTGTCGCTACCCGCTATGCCGACCGATTCCGCCGCCCTCGTGCTCTTCTCTGGAGGCCAGGATTCGACCACCTGCCTGTTCTGGGCGCTCCAGTGCTTTGATCAGGTGCAGGCGCTGGGCTTTACCTACGGACAAAAACACGCTGTGGAGGTCGAGCAGGCCCGGAAGATCGCTACAAAGGCTGGCGTTGCCTACGACTGCATTGACCTAACGGGCGCGCTCTCGGGCTCGGCCCTGACCGAGCACGACAAGGACATGAATGCGCCGCACGCCCAGAACGAGGACCTGCCCGCGAGTTTCGTGCCGGGGCGCAATGCGCTCTTTTTGAGCACCGCGGCCAGCTACGCGTACAACCGGGGCATCACGCAGCTTGTGGGCGGAATGTGCCAGACCGACTACTCCGGCTACCCCGACTGCCGGCGTACCTTCATCAGTGCGATGCAGACAAGCCTCTCGCTGGCCATGGACGCGGACCTGCAGATCCACACTCCGCTGATGGATCTGACCAAGGCCGAGACCTGGAAGCTGGCCGCCGACCTTGGCACTGTTGCTGGATGCGATGTGCTGGAAACTGTGCGCCTCATGAGCCACACCGATTACAACGGCAACCGCAGTCAGCTCAACCCGTGGGGCTACGGCCAACTCGACAACCCCGCCTCTAAACTGCGCGCCAAGGGGTACGAGGAGGCGCAAGAAAAGGGCTGGGTGTAGGGCGGCGTCTGCGTTTACCAGTACGGCTTTAGGGAGAAAAGGAAGCGCAACTCTGTTACAACGTCCAGATAGATGACTTCTTGATTCCCCGCCTTGATTTTTTCAGTCCCTTTTGTATCAAGACAAAAGGGACACCACGCCGGTAGGCGGAAGTTGCTTACAGTGCCGGCCATCCATTTTGACTTGCTTGCCTTGCCATGCCTCGCATGAGTGCTCAACCCGCAGAAACTGGCCCCGTCGCCTTGCCCGACGCCACACGCGTTTCTTCTCCTGAAACCGAATCCACCTATCGCGTGAAGAACGTCTTCCCCACGGTGCAGGGCGAAGGCTTCTGGGCCGGGCGTCCGGCGGTGTTTGTGCGGCTGGTCGGATGCAACATGTGGAGCGGGTACGCAGCCGATCGTGAGCGCGATGCCCAGCGCACTGGCGCCGACTGCCCCCGCTGGTGCGACACCGACTTCACCAAAGAAGGCAGCACCCCCTACACCGCTGCCGAACTCACCCAACAGATGCGCGACCTCGGGGGCCCCATCGACTTCTGTGTGCTGACCGGCGGCGAGCCGTTCTTGCAGGCCGACGCCGCCCTCATCCAGGCGATGCACGCTGCCGGATACACCGTGGCCATCGAAACAAACGGCACCGTCGCGCTGGCGGAGGCCTTTACAGATCAAGCAACTGGCGAGATCTCGATGCCGGACTGGATCACCTGCAGCCCGAAACTACCCGAAAAACACCTCACCCTGGAGCGCTTCGACGAACTGAAGCTGGTCGTGCCCGACTACCGCCCCGCCCACTACGAGCGGTTCGCCCGGCGCGGCACTCGGCACCCCATCGCAGGGGAGACGCGGCGTTGCCTCTACGTGCAGCCCGAAGACGGCCCGCGCCTCCAGGAGGCGCAGAAAGAGGCCGTCGCCCTGGCTACCCAACACCCGGAATGGAGCGTGAGCACCCAGACCCACAAAGTGCTCGATGTGGACTGAGGATAACCGCTGGTTTCCAGCCCTCTATCCTCCACCGCTCCATCCTCTCCCCACACTTCACAGCCGAATCGAACGCCGCGTGGGCACTTGCGCCCGTGCGTCTCGTTACGTGCCGTGGTCTTCTGTTCACGGAAGTCCTCATGCTCTCTCCCACGCGCTTTACCCCCGCCCTATGGCAACCCCGGCAACCGACGACCAACAGATGGTGCTCCTGCTTCACTGGTGGCTCACCGCCCGCCGCGAGCAGCTGGCCTACTCGTGGGATGACCTCGCGCGCCTCACCGGCACGCTGCCACAAACCGTAGAACAGTGGGCCGCCGGCGAGTCGCTACCCGACTACCCGCAACTGCAGGCGCTGGCGCAACACCTGGGCGATCCCGAGCACCCGCCCGGTGCCGAGCCGCTCCCCGATGCCGACATCAGCCCGCACGACTTCGTGATTGCGGGCAACGGCCTCGGCATTGGCAAGTGCGTGGCGCTCGACAACGGCACCGCCACCGTCGAATACTTCGACACCATCGCCCATCGCGAAACGCGCTCCGTGCCCGCCGGCGATCTGCGCGTGGTGCGCCTGGCCAACCAAACGCGGTGCTACGTCTTTGATCCCGAGGCCGAGCGCTGGCACATGGGCCGCGTGCGCCGCCTGGGCGATGGCGACCGCATGATCGAGCTGCCCGACCAGGAGGTCAAAGATCCCGGCAAAGAACACCTCTTCGTGCGGTGGTCGCGCCCCGTTGACGATCCCACTGAAACGCTCAAGCAGAAAGGCCACGAAACGGTCTTCTTCCGCAACCAGCGCGAACCGTTCGTGCGCGCCCTCCTGCGCCAGCGCAGCGCCGCACACAACGCCTCCGGACTCCTCTCGGCCAGCATCAATCTGTACGCCCATCAGGTCGATGTGGCACAGCGCATCCTCGAAGATCCCACGCCGCGCTACCTGCTCACCTACGAGCCCGGACTCGGCGCAGTGGTGCAGGCGGGCATCCTCGTGCGGCAGACGCTCATCGACACCGACAACGCCACCGTCTGCATCGCCACGCCCCGCGCCCGCCAGGCCCGCTGGGAGCGCACCCTCAGCGACCAGTTCGACACCGAGGCCCTCCCCGGCACCGTCACGTTCGTCACGCTGCGCGCGCTCTCCAACGCGCCCGAGGCCGACCTCCTCATCGTCGACAAGGCGCACCGCCTCGATGCCACCCACGACGCGTTCGAGGCTATGGCCACCCGCACGCATCAGGCCCCGCGCCTCCTGCTGCTGGCCGATGCCACCGCCACCACCGATCTGAATCACCTGCATCCGCTCCTGCACCTGCTCGACGGCGACGCCTACCCCCTCGGCACTCGCGATGCCCTGCAGCAGAAGCACGCGCAGCGCCAGCTCATCGGTCGCGCCGTGCAAACGCTTCAGGAACAGACGGTTCAGGGGGAAGCAGAGGCCGACGCCTGCACCGCCATTCTTCCGGACCTCCGCGAGGCCGTTCCCGAATCTGAGGCCGACCTTCGGCGCGCTATGCATGCCCTCCAAGAGGCCGCTGCCAGCGGTGATGCGGACGCACTCTCCGACGCCGCCACCACCCTCCGCCTCCGCCTAAAAGAAACCTACCGCTGGCACCCGCGCATGCTGCACGTGCAGCGTACCGACGTGGATTCGGTCGACACGCCGCGCAGCGCACCGGATTATGCCGAGTTCGGCATGGACCTGCGCGAGGAGAACGTGCACGAGCTGCTTACAACATGGCGCACCCAGGCCGCTGATGCCGCCACCAACGATGCCGAGGCCGACGATTACGCATCGGTACTGCGTATCTTGGCAGAAACCGCCAGCAGCCACCTCCCCCTTGTTGCCGATGTGGCCGCCTACCGGCGCGAAGGCACAGCCGCTGCGCGCCTCTCGAACGACCTGACTGCCGCAGAGATGAACCGCCTATCCAGCGCGCCACGCTTCGACGGCGAGGACGATCTCTTGGAGCAGATCGAAACCGCAGCCTGCGACGAAGTAGACGCCATGGACCTGTCGCACACCGACTGGCTCCGGGCCTTTCTGGACCAGCAGATCGACCCCCACGACGCACTGCCC
>CAJXLX010000078.1 GCA_913056335.1 uncultured Rhodothermaceae bacterium | reverse complement strand
CCGCTTCTGTTGCCGCTTCTTCTGCCCGCTGGCCGCGCTGATGCACATCTACCACCGCTTCAGCCGCTTCCGCATCCTGGCCGACAAGGACAAGTGCATCTCGTGCAACGTGTGCACCACCGTGTGCCACCAGGGCATTGACGTGATGTCGTTTGCGCAGCAGGGCAAGCCGATGGAAGACCCGGAGTGCGTCCGCTGCTCGGCGTGCGTGCAGAGCTGCCCCACAGGTGTGCTCTCATTCGGTCAGGTGGATACGCAGACCGGCCAGGTCATTAGCCGGGATTCGCTGGAGGCCTCGCTCGCGCGCATTCAGGAAGAGGCGGCGCAGGAGCAGGCGGCTGCCGAGCACGACCGGCAGGCACAAGGGGTGTAGGCACACGCTGTTGCTTGCAAGACCCACGCGGTTCGTGCGTCTTCATGCCGAGGTCTGATCTGAATACAGGAGTGGAAACGCTCCTTTACTTTCTCCCCAAATACTCTTCTTTAAACCACTGCCAGCCCGTGCCCTACAACAGACAGCGCCCCACCGGCACGAGGCCCGTGGGGCGCTGTAGGCATAGACCGCTGTGTGCGGTCGGGGCGTTCGGGGTAGTTTAGCGACGTGGCTTACTTGCCTTCGCCTTCGTCGACGACTTCGTAGTCGGCATCACGCACATCGCCGTCGTCGGCGGTGCCGTTGCCCTTCGGCTGAGCCTGAGGGCCGCCTGCCGCGCCGGGACCGGCGGCACCGGGTCCAGCGCCTGCTCCGGCGGCACCGGGGCCTCCGGCTTCTTCGGCCTGGGCCGCGTAGATTTCTTGGCTGGCCGCAGACCACTTCTCGTTTAGCGTTTCGAGCGCATCTTCGAGTTCACTCAGGTCCTTATCGGCACTGGCGCTTTCGAGCAGCTCCTCAACGCGGTTGGTGGCGTCTTCAATGGCTTGGCGCTTCTCATCGCCGATCTTGTCGCCATAGTCTTCGAGGTTCTGCTGCGTGGTGTAGACCATCGAGTTGGCCTCGTTGATGGTCGCCGCGCGCTCTTTGCGCTGCTTGTCTTCTTCAGCGTGCGCTTCGGCGTCCTGACGCATCTTCTCGATCTCCTCATCGCTCAGTCCGCTGGAGGCCTCGATGCGAATGGAGTGTTCCTTGCCGGTGGCCTTGTCTTCCGCCGACACGTTTAGGATGCCGTTCGCATCGATGTCGAACGTCACCTCAATCTGCGGCGTGCCACGCGGGGCGGGCGGAATGCCGTCGAGGTGAAAGCGGCCGATGGTGCGGTTGTCTTTGGCCATCTCCCGATCGCCCTGCAGCACGTGCACCTCAACCGATTTCTGGTTGTCGGCAGCGGTCGAGAAGACCTCGCTCTTCTTGGTCGGGATGGTGGTGTTCGACGGGATGAGCTGCGTCATCACGCCGCCCAGCGTTTCGATACCAAGTCCGAGGGGTGTTACGTCGAGCAGCAGCACGTCGTCGACATCGCCACTGAGGACGCCGCCCTGAATGGCTGCGCCGAGCGAGACCACTTCGTCGGGGTTGACCGACTTGTTGGGCGAGCGCCCGAAGAAGTCGGTGACCGTCTCTTGCACGAGCGGAACGCGGGTGGAGCCGCCCACAAGCAGGACCTCGTCGATATTGCCCTTCTTGTAGCCCGCATCCTTCATCGCCTTCTGCATCGGCGGGATGGTGCGGTCAACGTGCTCCTTGATGAGCTGCTCAAACTTGGCCCGGTTGATATCCAGGTTCAGGTGCTTGGGCCCTTCGTCGGTCGCGGTAATGAACGGCAGGTTCACCGTGGTCGAGGTCGAGCTCGACAGCTCAATCTTGGCTTTCTCGGCGGCCTCTTTCAAGCGCTGCAGCGCCATCGCATCCTTGCGGAGGTCGATGCCCTGCTCTTGCTTGAACTGATCGGCAATGTAGTTGATGAGCGCTTGGTCGAAGTCATCACCCCCAAGGTGGGTGTCGCCGTAGGTGGCTTTCACCTCAAAGACACCGTCGCCCAGCTCCAGAATGGAGACATCGAAGGTTCCGCCGCCCAGGTCGTACACGGCCACAACCTGGTCTTTCTCATCGTCGAGTCCGTATGCCAACGAGGCCGCCGTGGGCTCGTTGATGATGCGCTTCACCTCCAACCCAGCAATAGTACCGGCTTCTTTCGTCGCCGTGCGCTGTGCATCGTTGAAGTAGGCCGGCACCGTAATGACGGCTTCCGTAACTTCGTCGCCAAGATACTCTTCGGCGGTCTGCTTCAGCTTCTGCAGGATCATGGCCGAGATCTCCTGCGGCGTATACTCGCGGTCGCCCAGCTTTACGCGGGGCGTGCCGCCGTCGCCACGAACGACCTCATAGGGCACTTCGTCCAGTTCCTCACCCAGATCGTCGTAGTTGCGGCCCATGAACCGCTTAATGGACGATACCGTGTTTTCAGGATTTGTGATGGCTTGCCGCTTGGCTGGTGCTCCAACCAGGCGCTCGCCATCTTTTTTATAAGCAACGACCGATGGCGTCGTGCGGGCCCCTTCCGCATTCTCGATCACCTTCGGCTCATCGCCTTCCATAACCGCGACGACCGAGTTGGTCGTTCCTAAGTCTATGCCTATTATCTTACCCATAGAGTGCTGGTCCTGTCAGTCAACAAAGCGCGTGAATGTCGATGGCTATCGCGCATCGCGACAGCCACCTGTTTACGTTCTCAAACACGATGCCGAATCCGCTGTGCAGGGGAGCGCCGTGTCACATTGGCAGCTTCTGTGCACATAAGCCTCTGCCATGCCTGCGAATCGGTCCGATCGTGTCAGAGCGGCGTATGCCATTGCGCCGCCCCCTGACAGCGTGCGTGCCACTGGCTCTCATGTTCAACCGAACCGTACCTTAGCCTCACTCTCAACAGATCTCTGCATGCATCGGGAAACCGCTCTCCGGGTCTGCCAATATCATTTGGGCACTACACGCCAGCCCCCCTATTATGCGCTACCTGCCGAACGCCCTTACCATTGGCCGCATCCTGCTTACGCCGGTCGTTCTGTTCCTACTCACGGTGCCTACGTGGTGGGGGCAGACGTCGGCGCTGGTGCTGTTTCTGATCGCTTCCGCCTCGGACTACCTCGACGGGCGGCTGGCCCGCGCCTGGAACGTGAAGTCGCGCTTCGGGCAGTTTCTGGATCCACTGGCTGACAAGATTCTTGTGCTGGGTCTCTTCGTTACTTTTGCGGCCGTGGAGCCCCGCGTGGTGCCATGGTGGGCCGTCGTTGCCATTGCGCTCCGCGACGTGGGCGTTACCGCCCTGCGTAGCTACGCTGAAGCGCAGGGCCGCACGCTGGCTACCTTCCGCATCGCCAAGTCGAAAACCGCCGCCCAAATGGCGTTTCTACTGGCCCTTCTGTGCGTGCGAGTAGCCCAGTATAGCGGTCCGGTGGCCAGCGACTTTGCTACGTATCTCATCAACAGCCACATCTTGTATGGTGCGCTGGTCGTCGTTGTATTGCTCACTGTGGGCACCGGGCTCCTCTACGCCATTGCCCCGCAAGAAGAAACCATCCGCCCGAATCCGCCCCGCTCCGTGTCGCAATGACACTGGGTGATCGTCCTTACCGCTGCTCCACCCATCCGCTGCCCCTGCCTGTGCCCACTTGCACCACGGCCCCGCGCTCCCTCGCTGTCCGCATTGCACACGTGTTGCTGGATGAGGAGGCTGTACATGTGCGCCCCACCGATCCATTCACGTGGTCTTCAGGATGGGTGACGCCGGTCTACTGCGACAACCGCGTACT
The DNA here is from genome assembly GCA_913056335.1 of uncultured Rhodothermaceae bacterium. GTDB lineage: Bacteria > Bacteroidota > Rhodothermia > Rhodothermales > Salinibacteraceae > Longimonas. Next base: position 10,069 of record CAJXLX010000078.1, on the reverse strand, counting down.
GCTGGATGCGCCTGCCGCGCGCGCCCGCATCCAGGAGGGATTCGTAGCGTGCTGCGCTACGCAAGACGAACTACCCCGCGTCGTTGCGGGCACCGCCACCGCCGGCATCCCGCACGCCACCCTGCTGGCCGATCGCCTGCACACCGGACTCGCCTACGTACGCGGTTCCGCCAAATCGCACGGACGCCGCCGCCAGGTGGAAGGACGCGTCACGGCCAACGACACGGTGCTCATCGTTGAAGACCTCGTCTCCACCGGCGGCTCAGCACTCGACGCCGTGCAGGGCGTGCGGCGCACCGGCGCCTCCGTGCAGGGCGTGCTTGCCATCTTCTCCTACGACTTCCCCACCGCCCGTACCGCCTTCGCCGACGCCCACTGCTCCCTGCACGCCCTTACCACCTTCGAGACGCTCGCCCAGGTGGCCCGCGACACCGGCCGCCTCTCATCCGCCGCCTACGACGACGTGATGCGCTGGCACCGCGCTCCTGATGACTGGACGCCTGCGAACTAACTCATCGGAGATGTACGCCGTTGCAGACCACCCATGTCGCCTTGTCGCGCGGCTCGGCCTCGTAGCACCATCGTGTAGAAGCCCCAGCTCTGCGCCCACTGGACCACGTGCGTACCTCCTACCGTCCATTTTTCTCACTCTGCCCCGCCCCTACTATGGATGCATATCTTCTCTCTATCGGCGACGAGCTGCTTATCGGTCAAACCGTGAACACCAACGCGGCCTGGCTGGGCGAGCGCTTGAGCCTGATGGGCCTGGAGGTCGTTGAGGGGCGCACGCTCACCGATCGCAGCGACCGCATCCGCGCGGCCCTGCACGACGCCTGCGCTGCCGCCGACCTGGTCGTGATTACGGGCGGACTTGGCCCCACGCACGACGATCTCACCAAAGTTGCTGTCGCTGATTTTCTGGGGGTCGAGATGCACCGCGACGACGTCCTCTGGGAGCGCATCCAGACGTACTATACCGAGCGCGATCGCCCCGTACCCGAGCGCGCAGCTCAGATCGCCGATATGCCTGCGGGGTTTGAGAAGCTCGCCAACCCCATTGGCACCGCCCCCGGCCTCCGCTTTCAGGGCGAAGCCTCCAATGGCGCCCTGCTCATTGTGCTTCCCGGCGTGCCTGCCGAGATGAAAGCAATCTTCGACGCCTCCGTACAGCCGCTCCTGGCCGACCGGACCGACCTGCGCTCCACCGCACACCGCACGCTGCAAACCACCGGCATTGGCGAGTCGGACCTGCAAGCCGAGATCGGCGATGCCGACGCGCTGCTGCCCGAGCGCGTATCGCTGGCGTATCTGCCCTCCACAAGTGGCGTGCGCCTGCGCCTCACCGCCCGCGCCGACGACCCCGACACTGCCACCCAGATCCTCGACACCGCCGAGGCGCGCATCCGCAAACGCGCCGACGCCCACATCTTTGCTACCGGCAACGTCTCCCTTGCCGAAGCGCTCGGACGCCGCCTCACCGATGCCCAACTCACCGTATCTACCGCCGAAAGCGCCACCGGCGGACTCGTGGGCGACCGCCTGACCAATGTGCCTGGTTCCTCGGCCTACTACGCAGGCGGCATCATTGCCTACGCCAACCGAATCAAAATCAACCAGTTGCAGGTGGATGCAGAGGTTATCTCTTCGCACGGAGCCGTCAGTGAGCCGGTGGCGCGGCAGATGGCCCAGGGCGTGCGTACAGCACTCGGCACCGACATCGGCGTAGCCACCACCGGCATCGCCGGGCCCGGCGGCGGCAGCGATGCCAAGCCCGTAGGCACCGTCTGGGTCGGCTACGCCGATGCCCACGGCACCCACGCCGCCCATGTCCGCTTTGTGAACGACCGCTACATGAACAAAGCCCTCTTTGCCACCGCAGCGCTCGACATGGTGCGCCGCCAACTCAACCGCCGCGATGGCCAGGATGCCGCCTCCCCACGTTATGATTCGGTGGCCTAATGGGTCTTACGTGCAGTGCCACAGGCTTGCCGTGAATTGCACAGCGTGCTCGGCACTCTACCTGCCGCCTCTGGTATACCATAGCCCGGCCAGCCCCGCTGGTTCTCCCTGTTCTTCGACTGATGCCTCCCTCTACTGTCATGGCTAAAAATAACGGATCTGGAAAAGACGAAGCGCTCGGCCTTGCCGTAAAGCAGATTCAGCGCGAGCACGGCAAAGGCTCCATCATGCGCCTGGGCGACGAGCCCGTGCAAGAGGTCGAAGCCATCCCCACCGGCTCGCTGACCCTCGACAGCGCCCTCGGCGTAGGCGGCGTTCCGCGTGGACGCATCATCGAGATCTACGGGCCCGAGTCATCCGGCAAAACCACCCTGGCCACCCACATCATTGCCGAAGCCCAGAAGCTGGGCGGCGCCTGCGCCTTCATCGATGCCGAGCATGCCTTCGATCCCAACTACGCCCGCGACCTGGGCGTCGACATCGACAACCTGCTCATCTCGCAGCCCGACACCGGCGAGCAGGCCCTCAACATTGCCGATACGCTTGTGCGCAGCGGCGCGCTCGACGTGGTCGTGATCGACTCGGTAGCCGCCCTGGTGCCGCAAGCCGAGCTCGAAGGCGACATGGGCGATACCCACGTGGGCCTACAAGCCCGCCTTATGAGCCAGGCCCTCCGTAAGCTGGCCGGCACCATCAACCGCACCAAAACCTCGCTCATCTTCATCAACCAGATCCGCATGAAGATCGGGGTCATGTTCGGCAACCCCGAAACCACCTCCGGCGGACGCGCCCTCAAGTTCTACTCGTCGGTGCGCCTTGACATCCGCCGCATTGGCGCGGTCAAAGACGGCTCCGACGTCATCGGCAACAAGACGCGGGTCCGCGTCAAGAAAAACAAGGTGGCGCCGCCGTTCAAAGAGGCCGAGTTCGAGATTATCTACGGCGAAGGGATCTCCTCGCTGGGCGAACTTATTGACCTGGGCGCAGAATCCGACATCATCGAGAAGCGCGGCTCCTGGTACTCCTACAACGACGACACCATCGCCCAGGGCCGCGAAGCCACCAAAGAATGGTTGAAGGAGCACGACGAAGAACGCGAAGAAATCAAGCGCCAGATCCGCATCGAACTGGGCATGATTGAGCCCGACGAGGACGAGGTGGAAGACGAAGAAGACGCCGAAGACGATGCGTAAGCACTTCGGCGGGTGCTGGGTTGCGCTGGTTCTACTGCTCACGGTAGGGGTACAGGGGGAAGCACAGGCGCAAGCCCCGGCCTGCACCGCTTCCGACCTCCCGCACTGGGATGCTCGCACCTCAGTCGCCCTGTACTGTGCAGGGTCTCCGCTGCCTGAACTGTCATCTGTCGCAGATCGTATTGCCCTGCCGCTCTTCCTCGGCGCCCCCGTCGCAGCGGGGGGGTACGCGCTGGCCGCACAGTCGCAATCCGATTTTGCCAATGCCTATCGCCTCGGTCTCTCCATGACCGGGGCGTACGCCGTTACGTACACCCTGAAACGCATCATCCGGCGCCCGCGCCCCTACGCCGCTGGACTCGTGCCCCGCCGCGACGGCCTTGCCGACTCCGAGTCCGAGGTTCTCACGCTCGACGACCGCACCGCCCTGCCTTCGGGCCACGCCACGCTGGCCGCCGCCATGGCCACCTCGTGGAGTCTGAGCCACCCGCACTGGTACGTGATCGCTCCGGCGACCGTGTGGGCGACCAGCACCAGCCTCAGCCGCGTGCACCTGGGCGTGCACTACGTGAGCGACGTCGCCGCAGGCACACTCATCGGCAGCGGCACAGCCATCGTCGTCCACCTCCTCGGCGATGCCATCACGCCCGCCGTATTCGACCCGAACGAGGGCGTTGACATGCCGGGCGTGCGGATTGCGGTGCCGTTGAATTACTAAAGACCTGACAGGTCTCCGAGACCTGTCAGGTCTAATCACTGAGCCAGAGTTAGCTTTAATCTATGTACAAAGGATCTGAAGAGTACAAAGGACCTGAAGAATCACTCCAGTACGTACTCGAAAACCTTGACCCAGAGCGAATACGCTTACAGAGAGAATAGGTTTGACTGGTAGACAACTTGCTGAAAATGTCTATGCAGGCTCTGGCAAAAAAAGCATATGACCTTGACCGAATTAGTGAATCCAGTTACAGGAGTGCAAACATTGAGCTCCGTAAGCGATTTCATGCAAAAGGATATGAAGAAGGCAAATGGGATGTAGAAAAACCTTTAATGATCGAGCAAGCTATTGATTTGCTCAAGGAGGAGATTACACTTGATGAGTTGGCACATCACATCGGTATTCATGAGTCAGGCCCTACAGGTCTCAGAAGCCTCTTGTCAAAGTGTGTAAGTGAATCCACATTGGAAGAAATTGAGCCCAGTTTGGGCGTCGACGAACACGGTCAAATAGTCACGCTATCGCAAAACTGAGTGTTACAATAATTGAATACTAACTTTCATACTCCCAACGCACGGGGTGGCGCTATGACGAACATTTCATCCATGCAGTCGCTCTACACGCGCCTTGAACAGGCCGGAGTCTCTCGGTCGTACATCCAGGAGTATGTGCTCCCTTCGTGGTGGCAGCGGGATATGGACTCGGATCCACATCTTCTCTTGGAAGGCGCGGGGTACATTGCCAAACATCTTGGCATTGATCTACAAGCGCTTCTGCGCACCGAGCAGGGGCTGTCCGTACGCGACACTGCAGCCACCCAGTTCAAGCTACGCCACGACATCACGGGCCAGCACGTGACGTGGGCACGGGCGGTCTCAATGCGTGCGGCAGAGATGGCTGCCCATGCGATCCCAACGTCGTTTCAGTGGAAAAACATGGAGGCTTTGGCAATACGGACTGCCGTCCTCAATACCGGGGCGCCGTGGGTCGGCCTCAAAGAACTCTTGCACTTCTGTTGGGACCAGGGTATTCCTGTGCTTCCCATCGCAGACGTTCCGGGCAAGAAGATGGACGGCATGGCTGTTCTTACAGAGGCTGGCGAGCCTGTGATTGTCATCAACAAGAGCCACAATCATCCCTCCTGGCTTCTCTTTATCCTTGCGCACGAGCTTGGGCATCTCTGCCGTAATCATCTCCAAGATCACGAGTCCCGGCTGGATGAGGACTATAATACGGCATCTGATGAGGACGATGAATGTGAGAACGAAGCAAACCGTTTTGCAGTCGAGCTTATCACGGGCGATCCCGAGACGATCGTGAGCGAGGACCGCTATCCGAGTGCGGCGAAGCTGGCGCAAGCAGCTATGCATGTAGGGCAGCGCGAACAGATCGATCCGGGGGCTCTTGTTCTGAACCTTGCGTTTCACGCCCCAAACAATTTATGGGCTCTGGCCAATGCAGCGCTCAACGAACTGCATGATGGACCATCAGGCCACGAACAGATTCGCTCTATCCTGCGTGAGCGTCTGCCATGGTCGAACTTGCCCGACGAGAGCGCCCAGTTTCTCATGCGCGTTACCGGATGTGGCTCCGTAGATCACCCTCACCCTGTAGCTGCATAACGATGGGACCATCCTCATTTCTTTGACCTTCACTTCCAACAACTTTGGTTCTCTTCGTTGACAACGACATTGCTCTCAAGTTAGCTGCTTGGGACCTGTGGAGTTCATTACAGTCTGCATTTGAACCATCTTCGGTGGATATCGGGGTATTAGCCACGCTTCCGCATATCACTCGCAAAAACCGGGCTGTCCGCGATCGGTTTGGAGATGAAGCCGTACAACGAGTCGAGCAACTTGCAGCGAATGCGTCTGCATCCAAACGCTTATTCTTTGTCGACCAAAGCCGCGTATCCACAGCGGTTTTTAGTCGTCTGTTGGCGATTGAAGCGCTGGACGTAGGTGAAGCGCTTCTCTTTTCAGCGGCATGTGCACACGACGGTAGCTGCCGCGTGATTACGGGCGACAAACGATGCGTACGGGCACTCCATCAGTCTGGAGACCCGGTCGCACACACACTTTCTGGGCAGATAATTTGCCTGGAGCAGGTCATACGCCGGTTTGTATCTTCGGCTCTATACGAGCAGGTTCGCCAATCCATCGTGCGCGGTCCCGATGTTGATAGGACCATCAGCACGGTTGTCTTTAATCAAGGCCTCAACACCCCAAGGCCTACTGCAATCGAAGCGCTTGACAGCTATATTCGTGAGCTCCGTAGCCAAACGGGTACGCTCTTGTCCTCCAGCGTCTGAAACCAGATACAGATCTGAAACCGGTCCAGTCTGTGTCACAGAGGAACTATGCCGGTGTAAATATCGTGATATCGCCACACGGCATATACCTTTTCGCCAAATGGCTTGCTATTATGTCATCTGATCCTGCTGCATCCGCAATACAAGACGCCACGGGATCAGACGCCTCCCCGATGGACACCATCGCGCTCATTCGCGAAGGCGTGTCGACCGATGTGCTCGCCCAGATTAAGGACGCGCTGGATCTTACGGATGTGGAGCTTGCGCGCGTGGTGCGGATTCCGAAGCGCACGCTGACCCGTCGCAAGAAGGATGGTGTGCTGCGTCCCGACGAGTCGGAGCGGGCCTTGCGGCTCTTCCGGTTGGTACGTCATGCCGAGGCGGTGTTTGGCACAACCAAAGACGCCTGCGCATGGATGCATACGCCGAACATGGCGCTGGGCGACGAGTCGCCCCTACAGTTTGCGGATACCGAGCCCGGTGCCCGCCGCGTCAATCAGCTCTTGGGACAGATTGAACATGGCGTGTCGCTGTAGCGACGTGCTTTGTTTACACATCTCTTCGACGCATCCAGCTCCATTCTGCAATGGCGAAGTGGATCACCGCATGGCGCATCACGCAAGCGCAGTACCAGGACACGGCCTTCAGCGGCGAAGGAGCCCGGCTGTACGGCGGGCGGTTTAACAGCGTGGGCGTGCCCGTTGTGTACACAGCAGAGTCAATTGCGCTGGCTACGCTGGAGCTGCTGGTGCGCGTAAATCAGCGCAGGCACCTGAACCAATACGTGCGCATATCGGCGCGCTTTTCTCGCGATCACGTAACCGTTCCCGATTCACTTCCTACGGGCTGGGGTGCCCATCCGTATGGCTCTTCAAGTCAGACGGTGGGCGATGAATGGGCGCGGAGGCAGCAGTCGCTTGTGCTCAAGGTGCCCAGTGTTGTGGAGCCAATGGAGTCGAACTACCTCATCAATCCGGTGCATCCAGACTATGACGCGCTGGAGATTGGCGACCCGACACCGCTTCAGTTGGATGCGCGTCTGCTGGATGACTGAACGTTCCTTCCGGATGGCCTCTGCTTCATCTTCGACGACGTCCAGTTCGTAGCGAGTTTGCATGTTGGGCCAGAACGCGGCTGTCGTTTCCTACCTGTGGCTCAAACGCACGGACGAAGACGGAGGGCGACAGGCCATTGACCACTCCAAGGCATGGGCCGAAGACTGAGCTGGCATCGGCATTCGGAAGGTGCACATCAACGTCATTGACGGCCTCCGAACGAGCCTACCCAACTGGCCTACCAACGGACTGCGACTTTCTTTTGCAGGGCACACAAGGAGCATCTATCGGGCTACGTCGATGTTTGAACTACCCTAACAACCATGACCGTGTCATACGCAAGATCCTACAACGGATGTGTGACATATAGCTTTACTACATACTTAACACGAGCTCACATCTTTCATCTATGTTGCTCCAACAGGTCAAAAAGGCGGTTAAGCGTACACCGGTTTGGAAATTGATACGACCGCGCGCATTCCATGTCTATGGTATAGGAGCACCAAAGACAGGTACCGTGTCGCTGGCACGCATCTTTGGCAACTATCGAAGCCGTCATGAACCTGACCCCGGCCAATTTATTGATATTCTATCATCTTTTAAGCGGGGCGCTGAAGGTGCAGAACGTATTGCGCTGTTGAAAAATCGCGATCAGCAGCGGCGCCTCCAGTGTGAAGTGGCGTGGTACCTCAGCCATGTAGTTGAGGAGCTTTTAGTGGCTTTTCCGGAAGCGAAGTTCATCGTTACCGTCCGAGAGCCGCGGTCTTGGTTACGATCTATCATAGATCAGTGTATTAATGCGCATCGTAAAATACTGGATGATGGGAGCATTCGTATTCGAGACTATAGCTTCGGTGCACCACCAGAACGGTATCCCAACGGGTATCCAGAAGAGTTTGAGGAACATGCTCTACATACCGTTGATGGATATCTGGCATACTGGAACTTCCATTACGAAAAAGTCCTGTCTGCCGTCCCTCCCGACAGACGATTGCTAATTCAAATGAAAGACCTTTCGGACTCCATAGAGCGCATCGCACAGTTCGTAGACATTTCGTCCGATTCCTTAATAACAGAGGCCTCACACCGTCATAAAACATCGAAAAAGCACAATGTAGCCCAAAAGCTCTCCAGCGCATTTCTGGAAGCCAAAATTGAAGAGCATTGTGAGGGTGCAATCATCCAATTGCAAAAGACAGGAATCGAGCTATATCAATAGATCAATAAATGGCTATAAAAAAACACATCGTTCCTTGCTATAATAACAAGGTATTCGCTTCGGATGCAATAGAACGCGCGCTGCACGAGACGTACGATCACGTTGCAGTCATTGTCGTAAACGATGGATCGACGGATAACAGTGCTGAAAAATTAGGTGCCTGGTAGGTGCGAAGTGATTTCTTGTTGTACGTATCGATGAATAGCTTTGTCCTCAGATGGAGTATCCGCTCGGTCTGGGAGGTCAATCGCGTTTCTCGGACATGTCGCGAGAGCCGCTGTCGAATCCGCCCGAAAAAGCGTTCAACATGAGCACATTCTGCGCTCTTTTCCCCACCTGCTTGTTGGAATGAGGATGCGCGTTCGCGGTCGCAATGCCTCCACGCGATATCGCAGCCGGGTGGTGCTGCAGCCGGGCGTTTCGTTAGCCTCTCTTTCAACGGTCGCCCCAACAAACTACGGGGACGTGCCTTCTGGCATACGCCTTTGGGCACGCCTCCGCGAGCGGTCGTTCAAAAACGGCAATTACCTGGCTGCTACCGCACCACGGTGATGCGCTGGGTTTCGGTGTGGCCGCTCGTCTGCATCCGCAGGAAGTAGGTGCCGCTGGCCAAGCGACTCACATCAAGATGCGCTTCCGTGCGGCCCTCTGCGTTCGTATCTACCACCGTGCGGATACGGCGGCCCAGCATGTCGTAGAGCGTGATGCGCACGTCCTGGCGCTCCGGCACTGCAAACCGCACGGTCGCCTGGCTGCGTGCCGGATTCGGGTACGTTGGGAGCAGTTCGGCCCCGGTGACCTGCCGCGCGATCGTCACCGCCTCGCTGAAGGATTCAGTGCCATCGGTGTCGATCTGGCGCAGGCGATACGAGAGGCTGTCGGCGGCGTAGGGGAGATCAGAGTCCTCAAACTGGTAGGATTGCGGGATATCTGTGGTGCCCGCCCCGTCGCGGGTAGCGATGGATGCCCACGTGGACCCCGCCGCACGGCGCTGCACCTCAAACCCGGCGTTGCCAGTCTCCGAGAGGGTCTGCCACTGCACAGTCACCGATTCGGTGCCGGAGCGCTGCGCCTCAAATCCAGCCAACTCCACCGGCAGTGGGTTGTCGGCGGTGCTGCTGGCGATGGCGAATTGGCTAAAGCCCACGAGGTCTTGCACGGCCACGAGGGCACGGTCTTCATCGAGCACCAGGCTGGCGCCGCTGAACGTATCGACGGCGTTCCACGTCTGCCCGCCATCATCGGATTTGTAGAGCATGAGCGCGCTGAAGTCGCTGATCCCGCCCAGATCCTCGGTGGAGAGCAGGAGGTCGTAGCGGGGAGCGGTGCCCAGGCCCGAGGTGACCGTCCAGGTGAACGGGGCCACGTTGCTGGGGAGTTCGCCACTGGGGTCATCCGGGGCCGCGCCCGTGCGGGTGAGGGTGAGTCCGCCATTGGCTGCGGTGTTCTCGCGCAAGAGCACAAGCCCATCGAATCCGGTCGGGGCCAGGTAGCCGAGCAGCCCGGCGGCGTCGGCGATGTCGCTACTTGTGGTTGCGATGTCGTTGAACGTGAGGGCGCCCAGGTCCGGACGCGCGCCGAAGAGGCGGGCCTCGCCTGCAAGGTCGGTGGTGG
>CAJXLX010000077.1 GCA_913056335.1 uncultured Rhodothermaceae bacterium | reverse complement strand
GCATGCGGGCCGCCGCGGCACGCACTGCAGGGTCGGGGTCTTCGTTGGCGAGCGTCCGGACCTCGTTGCGCACCCGGTCGGCCAGCGCGAAGCTCGCTTCGGTGTCGGGGTCGAAAACGACCTGGGCGATGCCTTCGTTGGCGTACACTTTGGCCGGCAGCGGCGTGCCATTGCCAATCTCAATGGTGACGTGGCCCTCCCATCCGGGCTCCAGCGGCGTTACGTTTACGATGATACCTGAGCGGGCGTAGGTCGACTTGCCCAGCACGATGCCCAGCACATCGCGCGGCATTTTGAAGTATTCGATGGAGCGTGCCAGTACGTACGAGTTGGGCGGGATGAGGATGTGGTCGTCGGTTGTGGTTTCGACCAGCGCGCGGTCGTCGAGGTCTTTGGGGTCGACGACGCTGTTGAACATGTTCGGCGTAAAGACGCGAAAGGCATCGGCCACGCGCATGTCGTATCCAAAGGAGCTGAGGCCGTAGCTTACCACGTCATCGCGCACCTGACGGTCGACGAACGGGGCGATCATCTCGTGGGTGGTGGCGCGTTCGGCAATCTGGGTGTCGTTAAGAACCATGAAGTAGGGGAAATCGAGAATACGTGAACGGGTAGAAACAGGGATGCGGATTTACCATCCGCTACGGGGGGAGGCCGAGCGCGGTGCGTTCGACGACGGTGCGGAGTCAACGTTGTTGGGCTGAGCCGACGGGATGCGGCGCGCCGTCCAGTAGCGCTCCGTCCAATACGAGGCGTGTAGGTTTGAGACCGCAACGCCCTGGCTTGAGGAGGCGTGCACGAAGCGTCCGTTGTCGAGATACACGCCCACATGGCGCGACTTGTCGAGACGGAAGAAGACGAGGTCGCCGGGGCGCAGGTCGCGCAGACGCACGCGCGCACCAGTGCGTACCTGTGCTCGGGTGGTGCGGGGGAGGCGGACATCAACGACGTCGCGGTAGAGCGTCTGCACAAACGCCGAGCAGTCGATGCCGCGTCGTGTGGTGCCGCCCCACTGATGCGGTACGCCCTCCCATCGGGCCGCTTCAGCCGTCCAGCGTTCCAACAGGTCGGAGGAGGGGGCCGATCCGGAGGCAGGCGGCGGTGTTGTGGGGGCACTGCTTCCGCATCCCCCTGCAACCAGGGCCACCGTGCCAGCGATAAGAAGAGGGAGCCAGAGGCGGCGCCATGCTGCTCGGAACGTGATCATAGCAAAGTAAGGCTAAACAAAACGTACACAGGGGATTGCGTAGCCGAGATGCGCAACGCGTAGGTAACGCCTACGCATAACACGTGCAGACGTTGTGCAATGCAGAACGGCACGACCCACACATCGGATCACACAGACGTCGGCAAGGTTCACATCGTCCACGATTCGCTGTATTGCACCAACTTCTTCGCTGTTATGCCTTATCCTGAAGCCATGGTCAAGCCGATGCGCGCCGAACTGACGCGCCTGGGCGTTACCGAGTGTACTGATGCCGAGGCGGTTGACGCGGCCTTCGACGACGCGAGCGACGGCACGATGCTGCTCGTCATCAACTCGGTGTGCGGATGCGCAGCAGGCAACGCGCGTCCGGCGGTGGCGATGGCCACCCAACTCGACGTACAGCCCGACGAGTACGTCACGGTCTTTGCCGGACAAGACCTGGACGCGACCGAACGCGCGCGCGAGCACCTGGCGGGCATTCCGCCGTCGTCGCCGTTCATGGCGCTCTTCAAAGATGGCCAGCCGGTCTACGTCATTGAGCGCAAGCACATCGAAGGACGCAGTGCGAACGCTATTGCGGGCGACCTGAAAACGGCTTTTGAGGCGTACTGCACGGGCGATGAGGTGCCCGCCGATGCGCCCTCGGCCCCGAATGTGGCGGCCTCGGGCACGCCAGACGTGCCGTCGAGCTTCCAGTCCATTTCGTGATGCACCGGCCCTGATGCGCTGATCTTGTGGCGCACATACCCATGCGAACGGCCCGCCTCCATATAACTGGAGGCGGGCCGTTTCTTTTTTTGTAGGATGCACCAGCCGTTCGGTTACAAGATGTACTGGCTCAGGTCGCGGTCGGTGGCAATGGAGCTGAGACGGTCCTTCACCATCTCGGCATCGATGACAAGCTCGGTATCGTGAATCTTGTCGGGCACGTCGTAGAGGATGTCCTCCAGGAGGGTCGTCAGGATGGTGTGCAGGCGGCGCGCGCCGATGTTTTCCACCTCGGCGTTGACCTGGGCCGCTACGCGGGCAATTTCTTTCACGCCCTCGTCCTCAAACGTGATGTCGACATTCTCCGATTCCAAAAGCGCCCGATACTGCTTCAGCAGTGCGTTTCGGGGCTCTTGCAGGATGCGGTAGAAGTCGTTCTCATCGAGGTTATTGAGCTCCACGCGGATGGGGAAGCGGCCCTGCAGTTCTGGAATCAGGTCGCTGGGCTTGGAGACGTGGAACGCCCCGCTGGCCACAAACAGAATGTGGTCGGTCTTGACCATGCCGTGCTTGGTCTGCACGTTCGATCCCTCCACAATAGGCAGCAGGTCGCGCTGCACGCCCTGGCGCGACACGCCCTGCCCGGCGCCGCCACCGCCTTGGTTGCGCTGGCTGCTGTTGGAGGCCACCTTGTCAATCTCATCGATGAAGACCATGCCGGTTTCCTGAACGCGCTGTAGCGCATCCTCTTTCACCTGGTCCATGTCGATGAGCTTCTGCGCCTCTTCTTGCGTCAGAATCTCACGGGCCTCGTCGACGGTGACGCGTTTTTTCTTGCGGTTGTTGCCGCCGAGGTTGCCAAACATTTCCTGCAGGTTCACGCCCATCTCTTCCATGCCCATGGGGCCGAAGACCTGCATCATGGGCGAGGACGAGTCGCTCGACACCTCAATTTCAATTTCGCGATCGTCGAGCTCGCCGTTGGCCAGCTTCTCGCGAAACTTCTGGCGCGTGCGCTGGCGCAGGTTTTCCTCGTCGGTGCGGGCGGGGGCATCGTCGTTTTCATCGCCGCGCTGAAGGACAAAGCCGGGGCCGTTGACCTCGCTGGTCGACGCAGAGCGGCTTTGTCCTTTGTCGGCAGGCGGAATAAGAACATCGAGGATGCGTTGCTCGGCCTGTTCGCGTGCTCGCTCTTGCACGGCTTCCTTGTGCTCTTCTTGCACCAGGTTGACGGCAATATCGGCCAAGTCACGAATCATGCTTTCCACGTCGCGTCCTACATAGCCGACCTCGGTAAACTTGGAGGCTTCGACCTTGATGAAGGGCGCGCGCGCGAGTTTGGCGAGGCGACGGGCAATTTCGGTCTTGCCCACGCCGGTCGGCCCAATCATAATGATGTTGTTGGGCATGATCTCGTCGCGCATGTCCTCGGGCGCGTTGCGGCGGCGCCACCGGTTGCGCAGCGCAATGGCTACGTTTTTCTTGGCATCGTCTTGCCCAATGATGTACTGGTCAAGTTCCTCGACAATCTGCCGAGGCGTCAATTCATCTAACGAAGGATGGGTGGCCATAGAGGTCGCAGGGTAATCGAGAGTAGCAGTAGAAGGAAATAGGGGGAGGCCGAAGGCGCAGCGCGGCTGCTACGCATCTGACTTTTCAGCCCGGTCGTCTTCAAGATCGTCTTCAAGATCGTCTTCAAGGTCGTCTTCAAGGTCGGACTCAGGATCGGCATCGTATGCGTCATCATACGCGTCGTCGTACGCGTCCTCCTCATATTCGTCTTCGGTGTATTCATCCTCGGCGTATTCGTCGAGGCTGGAGGGCTGAACCGGCTCGTAGGGGTCGTCGCCATCGTCCGTTGCAGTTGACGACTGTTCTTCGGGGGTGCCGTTGCTGTATCCGCCAAACGTGCGGTCGCGGTAGTAGTCGTCGAGGATCTCCTGCACGTCTTCGTGCTCTTCGTTGACGATGAGCACCGTGTAGTCGTATGGGTAGCCGTCGCGTTTCTCCAGCCAGACAGCGCCAGCGGCTTCCAGGTCGCTTACCAGCGCTTTAGGGTCGTAGCCCTCGCCCAGTTCTTCCGAGATCTTGCGTAGAAGCGGGGTCAGGTACACTTCGTCGTACTGACCAAAGAACTCCTCAGTGACTTCGATGGTAGCGCGCAAGATCGGGTCATCGATGGGTTCTTGTTGAGCGGGCGGGGCGCTGTCGCGGGTGCGGCGGCGACTGGGGCGGTTGGTCCGTTCGCGCGAGTTCAAGGCATCGCGTGTCGTCGAGCCCAGCATGTTGCGGGCGTCGAGGTAGGTCTCTTCTTCCAGGTACGGTCCAATCGCATCCCCCTGGGGTGGATGCACGGCAGCGACCAGCGGACGTACGCCACGTTCGCGGATGGCGCGGGCCAGCGGCAGGTATGGACGGTCGCCCGTCACGATAACGATCGACGTGATGTCCGGGCGTTCGTGGAGTAGGTGAATGATATCGGCCGTAAGGTGCTGCTCGGAGGCGTTGAGCTGCACGGCCGTGGGCGTGGTCTGGGGCGCAAACCCTTGCTCATAGAGCTCAGACTCAGCCTCGCCCGGCTCTGCATTGGGCAGGGTGGCGAAATCCGCATACGCACGGGCGAATACCGTGGGGGTGTCGTCTCCCTCTTCAAGATAGCGCCGTACCTTATCAATGATGCGCATCGCAAGGGCATGCGGAGCGCGTTCGGTGTCTTGGGCATGCAGCACCGTGTACACATTATCGTAATCAACGAAAAGTGCTGCGCGCTGTGGTGTGGATTGCGGGTTGGTTCGTGTAGGCATAATCGGCAGATCAGTCAGCGTTTACTTTAATATTATGGGTTCTCTACCCTGTATGGGTCCTGTACCTCGTGGAGACGTTTCCTGACGTTGGTAGGAAGGATGCTATGGTATGCATCCGTTATGTTACGTGTGCTGCACACAACGGTGGGAGAGACGGGCTGCCTTACAGCGAGCCTCCGATGCGGGTTGAAACGTCTCTTTAGAGAGTCGTTGTCTCCGTCACGCACCGGACGCCAGGTCCAGAATGGTGCGGTGGTGGTTCGTGTAGATGCAGATATCTGCAGCTTGGCGCAGCCCTTCCTCAACAAGCGTGTGCGCGTCAAGGTTGGGGGCGTGCTTTTTCATTGCCCGCACCGCTGCCAGTGCAAACGACCCCCCCGAGCCAATAGCCAAGACGTCGTCGTCAGGCTCAATGACGTCGCCACTGCCGCTCAGTACGAGCAGGCGGTCGTTCGAGGCGACAGCCAAAAGTGCTTCCAGCTTGCGCAGGTAGCGGTCGGTGCGCCAGTCTTTCGCCAGCTCGACCGCGGCACGCGTCACGTTGCCGCCGTACTCTTCGAGCTTCTCTTCGAAACGCTCAAACAGCGTAAAGGCATCAGCCGTTGAGCCCGCAAAGCCTGCTAAGATCTCGTTGTTGTACAGCGTACGCACTTTTTCCGCCTCGTGCTTCATGACGGTGTCTCCCATGGTGGCTTGCCCATCTGACCCCATAGCAATCTGGCCATTATGACGAACGCCAACGACGGTGGTCCCATGCAGAGGCAACGAGGTAGACATATATGGAGGTAGGAGGCAAGTCAAGAAAATATGTTTGCTTTATAGCACAACTCATACATTCAGTGTGTGCTGCAGTTCGGTAACTTAGCGCGGATATTCCGCCAGTATGTTAACGATTTGGTCTTGGATGGCGCGAAGCGGACGCGTGCTGCCTACATGGTTATTGGCCATGAGGGCGAAGGCAAAAGGGGTCCCCTCAAATGAGGTCACATACCCAGCCAAGCTGCTGTTGTTAGAGAGCGTGCCCGTCTTGGCGCGTACATTACCGCGTGCTGCCGCTCGTTGATAGCGGTACTCCAGCGTACCGTTTTCGCCCCCAACCGGCAACGATTGCAGAAAAGCGCGTCGCACATCGGGGTTGGGGTGCTCGTGCATGTAAGCCAGCACCCGCACCAGTGCCTGCGCCGAAATCAAGTTGTAGCGCGAAAGGCCCGACCCGTCAACCAGCCGCTGCCGGGTCGGGTTGCCGCCCGCCCGTACAATCAGGTCGCGCACCAGATGCACGCCCCGTGCACGCGTGCTCTCAGCACGCAACGAGTCGCCATGGGCTACGGCTCCCAGCGTGTGAACCAGCTGCTCGGCGTAGAGGTTGTTGCTCTCGGTGTTCATTTCGCGCACCAGGCGAGCCAGACGAGGCGAGTAGACCGACGTGAGCGTATCGTGCACAGCGGGCGGGGTGTCGAGAAGGCGCCATGAGGTGGCCTGCCCGGCCACGCGGACCCCGGCGCGCTGCAAGGCTTCGTTGAAGAGATAAGCGGCAAACACGGTCGGGTTGTCTACGGTTACCTGAAACCGCGTCGACCGTCCGGTGGGGATCGTACCTTCCAGCTCAACCACGTTCTGGCCGCGGAGGCGACGATAGCTGCGCGACAGGGCACTGCCTGCAGGCGCGCGTTGTAGCTGTTGACTTATGGTAACGTACGATGTGCTGTCGGGCCACCACCGCACTTGGGGCGCCTCCGCCCGTGCGGGTGCGCCAATGGCAATATCGATGACGTTGCCATGGTACGAGAGGGCGCTATGTTGGGCCGCGTAGGCGTACGAAGCGTCATCCCAGCTCCATCCAGGACCCATTCCGGGCGCATCAAACCGCGAGTCGTCGCCAACCACGTTGCCTGTAATGCAGCGAATGCCCGCCTGGGCAAGCCCTTGGGCCCAGTTCGAGAAGAGACCAGCGGTTGCGCTCGCCGTTCCGAGCGACGGGTCGCCGCTGCCGTGCAAGATCACATCGCCGGTAATGCAGCCGTCGCGTACGGGTCCGGTGCTCGTTAGGATGGTCTGGTAGCGGAAGTCCGGGCCCAGCAGGTCGAGTGCGGTGGCCGAGGTAAGGACTTTCACGGTTGAGGCTGGAATCATGCTGGCGGTGCCCCGGTGATCGACCACAGCCTCTCCGGTTTCCAGGTTCACAACGAGGGCGCTCCAGGTGCCGCCGCTGTCGTGCTCATCAATAACGGTTTGGATCTCCGCGCGCATCTGCGCAGCCCACGAGTACTGCGCATGGGCGTCGGGAGCCGTGCACGCTGCGATCAGGATTCCGGCGCACAGCGCGTACAGGGGGAGGCAAAGGCGATCATTCATAGCAAAGTAGGATGTGCAATGATGAGAAACGCGTTCTCAGGGTGCCGCTTCGTTCGGTTCCCGCCGAACGAGTTCCTCCGGCATGATACAACAGATCCGGGGGCACGCAGCTACGAGTCGTCTGGAGCGAGGCGTACGTAGTCGTATCCCAACGTGCTGTCGGCGGGCAGGTCGTAGGTAGACGGGCGCACGCGCATCACGAAGGCGTGGTCGAGCGCATGCAGCGCTACTGCCGGACGCAGCGTGATAGCCAGGTCGTTGCGCCCAGGCCGCGGCTCTACGGTTTCAATGGTGCCAATGGGCCACCCGCTGGGGAAGACGCCACTGTGTCCGCTTGTAGATACGCGCTGCCCCACTTCCACCGGTTCGGTTTTTACGACATGCTCCATAGCGAGGCGGTTGAGCGCATCGCCCTCCCAGCGCACGACGCCTTCGGCTCCCACGGACTCGATGCGGCCAGGCACGCGAAAGTCGGTATTCAGAAAGGGGAGTACGCGGCAGAAGTGCGGGCTTACCAGCAGTACGGTTCCTACGATGCCATCGGGGGTAACCACGGGCATGCCGGGTTCGATGCCATCGCGCCGGCCTACGTCCAGCGTAAGCACGTTTTGTTGATGCGTAAGGTCCTTCTGTAAAATACGTGCTGCAGCCAGTGCGGTATCGGCCCCGGCGCTGTCGGCGCGAGTTTTCAGTTCCAGCATGGCTTCGAGGGCCTGGTTGCGGGCACGGGCATCACGCGAGCGCGCCACCTCGCTCGATAGCTCGATGTTGCGAGCGCGGAGGGTCTCGTTTTCCTGGAGCGCCCGTGTGTAGCGTCCCACCCACGCAAACTGCTGCTCAATGCGGGCCGTGACCTCCATACCGTAGGTGCGCAGCGCCTGGTTGAACGGACGGTTTACCGTTACGAGGACCACACAGGCTACAAGCAGCAGCCCGAGAAACACAGCCCAGTCGCGGATGCTTTCCCACTGCCGCCCGAACCTGTGGAAGCGTCCAGGTGTGCGTGGTGGAGACGGTGAGCGTACCGGATGCTAAAGATTGGAGGCACGTGGAGCGGGCGCGCATGCTAAATGAGCACGCGTTTGTAATCCTCCAGGTTTTCGAGTGCGGTTCCGGTGCCGCGCACCACGGCGGTGAGCGGGTTCTCGGCAACGTACACAGGGAGCTCCACGCGGTCGCGCAGCATCTCGTCGAGCCCGTGCAGCATGGCCCCGCCGCCAGTGAGCATGATGCCGCGCTCTAAGACATCGGCGCCCAGCTCGGGCGGGGTGCGCTCCAGGCACCGGAGCACACCAGCTGCAATCTGGTCGAGGTTGTCGCGCAGGGCCTCGCGCACGTTTACCGATGAGATGGTGCGATCTTTGGGAATGCCACTCACCAGGTCGCGTCCGCGCACGGAGAGCTCCAGCTCCGTTTCCAGCTCAATGGCGCTCCCAATTTCGCACTTGATGCGCTCGGCGGTGCGCGACCCAATCAGCAGGTTGTGGTTGCGCTTAAAGTACTGCACCACCGCGTTGTCGATTTCGTTGCCGCCTACGCGAATCGACTCGTCGATGACGATGCCCGAGAGCGCAATGACGGCGATTTCGGTGGTGCCGCCGCCAATATCAACGACCATGTTGCCCACGGCTTCGCTGACGTCGAGTCCAATACCAATGGCCGCAGCCATCGGCTCGGAGATGAGGTGCACCCGTTTCGCTCCGGCGTGCTCGGCGGAGTCGCGCACGGCCCGCTTTTCGACTTCGGTAATGCCGCTGGGTACGCACACCACCATGGAACGGATGGAGGTGAACCAGTTACGGCGCACCTTCTGCATGAGGCCGCGAATCATCTGCTCGGCCACCTTAAAGTCGGCAATCACGCCATCTTTGAGCGGCCAGATGGTTTCGATGTCTTTGTGGGTGCGCTCGTGCATTTGGAGCGCCTCGTGGCCAATTTCACGCACCTCGCGCGTACTGTGATCTACGGCGACGATGCTGGGCTCGTTGAGCACAATGTCTTCGCCACGGATATAGATCAGCGTGTTGGCTGTGCCCAGATCAATGGCCACGTCTTGCGTGAAGTTGAAAAACATAGAGGGGAAAAGCCGTCAGTGTGTTGGGAAAAACCGGGCGGGGAGGCGTAGACCGGTAGCATGCAACGGCTGTGTTGCCAAGAGCACCCGTTGCATCCGCCTTTCCCATGCATTGCCCCGAGAAAAGATTCACACCGGGGCGGTGCCTTTTAGGTTCACGGGATAGATTACCGGGGAAGGCACAAATCCGGCAGCTACGTTGGGTTGAGCAGACCCCGGTTAGTGGCAGAAGTGGCGTTTGCCCGTGCATACCATAGCGATATCGTGGGCATTGGCCGCAGCAATGACCTCGTCGTCGCGAATGGAGCCGCCCGGCTGAATGGCCCCGGTGATGCCGTGCTCGGCGGCGGCTTCGAGGCCATCAGCAAACGGAAAGAAGGCATCGGAGGCCACCACCGCGCCGTCGAGCGCAAGGTCTTCCTCGGCGGCTTTGCGCACGGCCAGCTCCGACGCGTCGACGCGGCTCATCTGTCCGGCTCCAATGCCGAGCGTGCGTCCGCCGCGGACGTACACGATCGCGTTGCTCTTCACGTGCTTCACCACGCGCCACGCAAAGTGCATGTCGCCCCACATGGCAGCGGTGGGTTCGGCGTTGGTAACGACCGACCAGGCATCGCGGCTTTCGTTGAGCGGAGCCGATACGGGGTTGCGGTCTTGCACAAGCAGCCCGCCGGCCACGGAGCGTACCTGATGGCGTGGGTCTTCACGCAGCGATCCGGTCTGGCGGAGCAGGCGGCGCTTTTTCTTCTCTTTTAGCAGGTCGAGCACGCCGTCTTCGTACTCGGGTGCAATAATGACTTCGGTGTAGATGGAGTTGATCGCTTCAGCGGTGGCGCGGTCGAGCGCTTGGTTCACGACCACGATGCCGCCAAAGGGCGACTTGGTATCGGTCGCAAAGGCGCGCTCGTAGGCGTGCAGCAGTGCGTCGGCGGT
The DNA here is from genome assembly GCA_913056335.1 of uncultured Rhodothermaceae bacterium. Taxonomy (GTDB): domain Bacteria; phylum Bacteroidota; class Rhodothermia; order Rhodothermales; family Salinibacteraceae; genus Longimonas. Next base: position 3,829 of record CAJXLX010000077.1, on the reverse strand, counting down.
GGCTACGCCAGTGGGGTTCGTATGCTTGAGGATGGCACAGGTGGGGCCGTCGTCGCGAAACTCGTCGATGAGGGCGAGCGCGGCGTGCACGTCGATCATGTTGTTGTACGACAGCGCTTTGCCGTGCAGCGGCTTCACGAACGAGAACGGCGTGCCGTAGAGCGCGGCGCGCTGGTGCGGATTTTCGCCGTAGCGCAGGTCTTGCGCCTTCCCTTCGACTGCAATGTAAGGGGACGGCAGCGTGTCGTCGTCGCTGTCTACGCTGCCCAGGTAGTTGGCAATAGCCGTGTCGTAAGAGGCCGTGGCCGCAAAAGCGCGTCCGGCCAGCGTGCGGCGTAGCGGTAGCGGCAGCGCGCCGTCGTGCTCGTTCAGGGCCTGCACGACCTCGTCGTACTGGCTGGTGTTCGACACGACCCCCACATGGTGGTAGTTCTTCGCCGCCGCACGCAGCATGGTCGGGCCGCCAATGTCGATGTACTCCAGCAGCTCTTTCGGCGACAGGTCGCTGCGATGGCGCGCCTGCTGAAACGGGTAGAGCGAGCCCACGACCAAGTCGATGGGGAGAATGCCCTGCGCCTCCAACTCGTCCAAATCGCTCTCTTCGTCGCGGCGCGCCAGCAGCCCAGCATGAATCGCCGGATGTAGCGTCTTTACGCGTCCGTCGAGCATCTCGGGCGCACCGGTTACGTCGGCCACATCGGTCACGGGCAGGTCGGCATCGCGGAGCGCCTGTGCCGTGCCGCCAGTCGATACCAGTTCGGCGCCGTGTGTGTGCAGGGCCTCGGCCAGCGGCACCAGGCCGTCTTTGTCGTAGACCGAGAGCAGCGCTCGCCGGATGCGAACAGGCGCCTCGGGAGCGGGGGGCGCGTCAGTTGTGGGGCTGGGCATGAGGGGGTGGTTTTGGATGAGAGAGCGAGTCGTTGGTCGTCACGGTTACGGTGCGGCCCTGCACTTGAATCTGCCCGCGTGCAAACTGCCGCAGCACCGCCGGGTAGAGCTGATGCTCCACGGCCAGCACGCGCTGCTGCACCACATCGACGGTGTCGGTGGGAAGCACAGGCACGGGCTGCTGCGCCACAATCGGCCCATCGTCGTAGGCATCGTTCACCAGGTGCACGGTTACACCCGTCCAGTGCACGCCAGCATCGAGCACCGCCTGATGCACGCGGGTGCCGTACATGCCGGGCCCGCCAAACGCGGGCAGCAGCGACGGGTGGATGTTGGTGATGCGGTTGGGATAGGCATGCAGCACCGGGGCTGGAATCTTCTTCAGGTAGCCCGCCAGTGCAACGAATGAGGTGCTCCACCCGTCCAGGACGCGACACAGCGCATCCCCAAACGCCGCAGGCGTGTCGTAGTCGGATGGCGAATGCACTACCGTGGGGATGTCGTGGGCGCGAGCCCGGTCGAGGGCTCCGGCAGAGGGGCGATCGCTTACGCATCCCACTATGGTAGCCGGGAGCAGGTCGTTATCAATGGCGTCGAGGAGCGCCTGCATGTTGGTACCGCCCCCCGAGGCAAAGACGGCGAGACGAAGATCGGGCATGGGCATCGGTGCAGCATGGGCACAAGTAACACGTATAAGATGCGATACTCCACTACACAAGTGCCACTCTTTGACGCCAATTTGTCTAATTTTGGGATTCGACGGGTGGTTCTGTGTGCTCTGTAGCTTCAGACGGGCTGTCGTGTGGATAGCACGTAATTGAAGCGCCCGAGGTGGTGGTGTCGAGGCGTACCGGCACGCCCATCGGCCAGATGCAGCGCGGAAGCAGATGCCCATACGGCACCTCGGCAAGGACGGGGTACGAACGGTCCGCAAAGTAGTCGCGCAGCACCGTGTCCATCGACAACGTGGGGGCAGACACCGAGTCGGGCGCCGAAAACTGCCCCAGAAGCGCACCTGCGAGGGCATCGAGCACCCCGGCGAGCTCCAGATGCATGAGCATCCGGTCAACGGCGTAAGGCGGCTCCTGCACATCTTCAAGCAGCAAGATGGCGCCGGTTAGATCCGGCATGTGCGGCGTGCCCAGCAGGCGCGTGAGCACCGAAAGCGTGCCGCCCAAAAGCGTGCCGCGCGCCGTGCCGGTCGTCCACGGCGTGGGGGCCGGGTGGCTGTGCCAGGCCGGCGTGTACGGAGCCGGATCGGTAGCTCGAAACACTGCATCACGCATGGCAGCGGGCAACTGGGCCCACTCGGTGACAACCGGCCCCGACAGACTGGGCCAGCGTAGATGCGTCCAACAGGCCCATTGTAGTGCCGTAATGTCGCTGTAGCCTACAATCCAGCGCGGTGTGGCGCGGGCAATAGCGTTCCAGTCGAGATGCGGGAGCAGGCGCATGGTGCCGTATCCACCGCGTGCGCACAGCACGGCTTCGACATTGGGTGCGGTGAGGGCGTGCTGCAGCTGGGCTGCGCGCTCGGCGTCGGGCATCGACAGGTAGCCGTGCGGCGGCGTAGGGGCATACGCCTCGGTGAGCGTCCATTCGCGCTGAAGCGCCTGCACACCTGCGGTGTAGCGCTCGGGCTGGCGGGGGGCACTGGCCGGGGCTACGATATGAGCGCGGGCCCCGGGCTGCAACACCGGCATCGCGGCGGCGGCTTGGTTCATGATAAAGGGAGCTTACTTCTTGTCAGCATCCGAACGTCCGGGCGCGGTTGAGCTGGAGGCCTCCCCCTGCCCCGGACGCTGGCTGCGTTGCTCGTTCTCCAGCTGCTTGATGCGCCGCCGGTCACGCAGGCGGGCGGGGGTTAGTGCCAACACGCCGACCAGCACGCCAATGATGAACGTGCACACCAGCACCAGTGCCGCGGAGCCTTCGGTGCTCGCGAAGAGCAAGTTTACGCGGATGGGCTGTGTGTTCTGGAGGGCAAAGAGAATGGCTACGAAGAGCAGAACGAGCGCGCCGACCATGGACAGGCGCGTGCGAATAGTTGCGAAGTCGGGCATAGACTGGTGAGATAGACGATAGGGCGTAGAACAAAGAAGGTAGGGCAGATACGGCGCGGATGCAACATCAGTTGGATGCTGAAGCGGGGCCCTATGAGCTACGTATTCAGTTGGATTCAGACTGCGAGGCGGGTTCTTCGGGAGTGGGGCGCGCGGCTACGGAACGCCCCTTCCACGACACGTTGTGCGTCCAGTGGTGCCAGGCCGAGTCTATCTGCAGCACTGCTCCAGCGGCGTACGAGAGCGGAGCCAGCAGCGAGACGGGCCACGCAATGCCGTTCCAGCGATCGGTGGCCCACTTAAAGCCAAACACGCTTATCCACAGCCACGGCACGATCCACGGCGCAAGCACAAACGTGCTGGTGTAGAAGGCGCAGAGCGGCACAAACGCCAGCGGATGCCCGCCCATGAGCAGGTACGCGTTTTTCCGGAAGCCGCGCCAGGCCGCCTGCGTGTCGGGGTACATGTACACGGTAAGCTCGTCGCGCACGTCCCACAAGTACGGAACGACGCTGTTGGATTTTAGATAGCGTCCAATTTCGACGTCTTCGAGCACCTTGTTGCGCACGTGCTGGTGCGGCTCATGGCTGTGGTAGGTGGCGGCATCGAGCATCCAGAACTGTCCGTTGAGCGCACCCAGCGACGGGGCATCGACCCATTTGACGAGGGGCCAGGGGAGCCCGGTAAGCATGGCGTTGGGAACCAGGCTCACGAGCCACGCCGCGCCGCCTCGCAGCCGAGGCAAGCCGGTGGCCACCGAGGAGGCAGGGCGTGCAGCAAACTGTTGGGCCCAGCGGGCAACTGCTTTGGGGTGATGCAGCTCGGTATCGGCATCCAGGAAGATGTACCAGTCGCCGGTAGCGCGCTGGGCCAGCTGG
>CAJXLX010000076.1 GCA_913056335.1 uncultured Rhodothermaceae bacterium | reverse complement strand
GGTGACAATAATATTGATAGTGCGGATGGATACCGGTTGTCACCACTGCAGAGTAACCAGGACCCCACGATTCGAGTTTACAGTCTTCTGGAAGACGGAACGGCACTCGACATAAACAATCTGCCTTTTGATCTGCAAGACGAAGTAACCTATCCTCTTGAAATGCGGGCTGAGGGGTGTAGTGCTGGAGAGGCATTCGAGGGTGAAGCTGCATTGACAATGAGTGAGCGCCGAAACATTCCTGATGAATGGGCTATCATCGTGCGTGACACTCAAACTGGAGAAGATTTTGACCTTCGTGCAGATGAGCAGTTTACCTTCGGCCTCTCCGCAGGAACAGACTGCAGTACCACTCAACAAAACATGAGTACCGGGCTTGAGAAAAGTTTTCGGGCTCCTGAAATTGTCCGCCATAGCAGCAAAGGTGGTAATACACCCGACACCCGCTTTACCCTCACCATCGATCCCGATGCCGGGCCGCTGCCCGTGGAGCTGAACAACTTCCAGGGGCAGGCCGACGATCAGAGCGCGCTCTTGGAGTGGAGCACCGCCAGCGAAACCAACAACGCGGGCTTCGACGTGGAGCACAAAGCGCCCAACACCGATAGCTTCACCCAGGTCTCGTTTGTGGAGGGCAACGGCACCACCGACCAGCCGCAGTCCTACAGCTTCCGCATGGACGAGCTGGAAGCCGGTACGCACACCTTCCGCCTCCGCCAGTCCGACCTGGATGGCACCACCACGCTCTCCGATCCCATCGACGTGGAGATCGGGCTGAGCAGTGCCTATGAGCTTGCCACCTTCCCGAATCCGGTGCGCGACCAGGCCACGGTCCGGTTTGCGGTCAGCGAAACGCAGCCGGTGACGGTCGAGGTCTACAATACGCTCGGACAGCGCGTGCGCACGCTCTTCCAAGAGTCGGTACCGGGCGATGACACCCGCGAGATCAGCCTCGACGTGAGCACCCTGTCGAGCGGGCTCTACATCGTGCGGATGCGCGGCGAGAGCTTCAGTACCACCCAGAAGATCACGGTGGTGCGGTAAGCACGCAGCATCAACATCACGATCCCAACCCGCCGGTGAGGTGCCCCCCCATCGGCGGTTTTTTGTTTGTGCTGGAACGTCTTGCTTGGATTGAAGACCTGACAGATCTATCCGGGTCCATCGTACAACCTGCACACTGCCTCATCCAGCCACCGTGACCGAGGGATGATCAAGCCACTGCGAATCCCTGTAACGAAGCGCACACGCCTCGGCCTCCGCCTGAACCTATCGGCATGGCGGAAGGTCGTATGCATCTGTAATCGCCCCAGTCTTTCTCTCTCCGCTTATGGCTCCGCTGCTTCAGCTTTCCGATGTCCGCAAGTCGTTCGACGAGGGCACCACCCGCCGTGCCGTACTCGACGGCGTTGAGGCCACCATTGATGCGGGCGCCTTCGTGGTGCTTATGGGACGCAGCGGCGCGGGCAAGAGTACGCTGCTGAATCTGATTAGCGGCATCGACCGGCCCGACAGCGGGCGCATCCAGTACAACGACACGGATCTCACCACGCTCTCGGATACGGAGCGCACGCGCTTTCGGCGCACCGAGATTGGCTTTGTCTTCCAGTCGCTCAATCTGATTCCCACGCTTACGGTGGCCGAGAACATTGCGCTGCCGCTGGAGCTAAGCGGGCAGTCCGACACCGCCTCTGACCGTGTGGCGCACTTGCTCGACCGCGTGGGCCTGCCCGATCGCGGCGACAGCTATCCGGATCGGCTCTCGGGGGGCGAGCAGCAGCGCGTGGCCATTGCGCGGGCGCTGGCCCACCACCCGCTGCTCATCCTTGCCGATGAGCCTACGGGCAGCCTCGACTACGAAACCGGCACGCAGGTGCTGCGCTTGCTCACCGACCTGGTGGATGAGCACGACACCACGCTGCTTGTGGCCACGCACGACCAGCAGTTGGCCGCGCAGGCCGATCGCACGCTCACGCTGCACAACGGCCTCTTGCACGACGGCCCCCTCAGCACCATTCTTGCCGCGTAATCCTATCTGCATGACTGCTCTACTGTCGCGATCCAGCCTGAACTACTTGCGCAGCCGCCCGTGGCTGATGGCGCTCTCGGTGCTGGGCATTGCGCTGGGCGTGGCCATTGTGGTGGCGATTGACCTGGCCAACACCAGCGCCTCGGATGCCTTTCGCCTCTCCGCCAGCACGGTCACGGGCGAGGCCACGCATCAGGTGGTGGGCGCAGGGGCTGGGCTCGACCAATCGGTGTATCGCGACTTGCGTACCGAGCATGGCTTTCAGAACATAGCGCCGGTGGTTGAGGGCTACGCCACGGTCGAGGGCGCTGCTGAATCGCGTACATTTCAAGTGCTGGGCGTCGATCCGTTTGCCGAAGGGCCGTTTCGTCCGTATGCGGGCTTCGGCCCGGATAGCAACCTGGAGCTGGAGCCGCTCTTGAACCGCTCCACCGTGCTCCTGGGCGCGCAGACCGCCGAACAGATCGGTGTGGCCCCCGGCGATTCGCTCACGCTGTCGGTGGAGGGCCGTACCCGCACCGTGCAACTCATGGGCGTGTTGCAGCCGGATGACGAGCGCAGCCGTCGCGCGGTTGAAAACCTGATCGTAACTGACATCGCTACGGCCCAGCGGCTGTTGGATGCGCAGGGACGGCTCTCGCGCATCGATGCGATTGCCGACGACGACCGCACCGAGCAACGCCTGCGCGCGGCGCTCCCGGATGGCGTGCAGCTGCAACGCTCCGACACCCGCACCGACACGGTGGAGCAGATGACCCGCGCCTTCGACCTAAATCTGACGGCGCTCAGTCTGCTGGCGCTGGTGGTGGGCGCGTTTCTCATCTACAACACCATGCTGTTTTCGGTGGTGCAGCGGCGCCCGCTCATTGGACGTCTGCGCGCCCTGGGCGTAACACGCCGCGAGATCTTCCGGCTCGTGCTGTCGGAGGCGGCGCTGCTGGGACTGGCGGGCACCATTCTGGGCGTGCTCGCGGGCATCGTGCTGGCGCAGGGCCTGGTACAGATCATCACGCGCACGCTCACGGACCTCTATTTTGTGGTAACGGTGCAGCAGCTCTCGATTGCGCCCCTCACGCTTGCGAAAGGCGCTGGACTGGGGCTGGGGCTTACGCTGGTGGCGGCCCTGTTTCCGGCGCGTGAGGCCGCCAACGCGCCGGTCAGTATGGTGCTGCAACGCTCCACCTCCGAATCCGACATACAACAGCGGGCGCCCTGGCTGGCGCTGCTTGGAGCCGGACTCGTTGCGGGCGGCGTGGCCCTGCTGGCGTGGGCTGAGGGCAGTCTGGCGTGGAGCTACGTGGGCCTGCTGCTCCTCATTCTGGGCACGACTGCCGCCACACCGCTGGCCGTAATTGGATTGGCCAAAGCGGCACGCCCAATCATGGATGCGGCAGCGGGGGTGCTCGGTCGCATGGCGGCGCGCGGCGTGGTGAGTACGCTCAGCCGTACGGGTGTGGCCATTGCGGCGCTCACCGTAGCCGTGGCCTCCACGATTGGTGTGGGCATTATGATCGACAGCTTCCGGGGGACCGTTGTGACGTGGCTGGAGCAGTCGTTGCAGGCGGATGTGTACGTGCAGGCACCCAGTCCGAGCTTTCGGCAGTCCACGGCAACTGTCGCTCCGGCTCTGGTTGATGCGATTCGCGATGCCGAGGGCGTCGACAATGCCTACACCGTGCGGCACGTCGACATCAGCGCCGATGTGGGGCCCACGCATCTGATTGCCATCACGCCGGGTCCGCAGACGCCCGACACCTACACCCTGAAAGCGCAAACCGGCGCGGTGTGGACGGCGTTTGCCAATGACGATGTGGTGCTTGTCTCCGAACCGTACAGCAATCGCTACGATGTAGGCGTGGGCGATACGCTCACCCTGCAGACCGATCGGGGCCCGCACGAGGTGTTCGTGCAGGCGGTCTACTTCGACTACGCCTCGGATACCGGCAGCGTGCTCATGAGCCGCACCACATACGACCGCCTCTACGACGACACGCGGGTGTCGGGGGTGGCGGTGACCACCGCTGATGGCGTGGACACCGACGCGCTGATTGCGGAGCTTCGGACGGCGGCCAGCGGCATCCAGAACGTGATCATCCAGTCGAACGAAGCGCTGCGCTCGGCCTCCCTCGACATCTTTGACCGCACGTTTGCCGTCACGAATGTGCTGCGCCTGCTGGCGATTGTAGTGGCGTTCATCGGGGTGCTCACGGCGCTCATGGCGCTGCAGCTGGAGCGCAACCGCGAGTTTGCGGTGATGCGCGCCTCGGGCATGACGCCGGGCCAGGTGGGCGGCCTGGTTAGCATGCAGACGGGGCTCGTGGGGCTCTTTGCGGGCCTGCTGTCGCTGCCGCTGGGCTACGCGCTGGCGTACGTGCTGATCTATGTCATCAACCTGCGCTCGTTTGGGTGGACGCTCCAGATGGATGTGTCGCCGGGTATCTTGCTGCAAGCGGTCGGATTGGCCGTGGCGGCAGCACTCCTCGCGGGCCTCTACCCCGCCTGGCAGATGGCGAATGCGAACCCGGCACTGGCGCTGAAGGAGGAGTAATGCCCAATCCGGCTGTGGTGTTGCAGTGTCATGTTTTTGCGTCGCACCTGACTTACTTCGTCATACCAAGTTCGCGTACTCTGTTATGGTGTGTTGGTTGAACGGTCATGACCTAATGTAACGACGCAGCGTGGGGCGTCAATCGCATAAGCGGATGTGGCGACACGGCACGTACGTGTTTAACGAGTCTCAAACACCGCCCGGGATATACGCTTCGCTCCTGATCCCGGGCTAAGGGGACCCATAGCCGGGGACCGCTTGCGTCCCCGGCGACCTTTGTGCTGAACGCTATGCACTGCTCGGATCCCGTGCGGTGGCACGCTAAACAGGTACCACGGCACGCCGTGTCGTTACCGTTGTACACCGCAGGGATACCGCACTGATACAGCCGAATTTGGTATGACGCCCTGGCTTGCTTCTTCGCTTCTATCTTGTTGACTGCCTACCGCTGCTATGAACCGTCCCCTACTCATTCTCATCGCCATCGCTCTGCTTCTGGGGCTGGGTGCGTACTGGCTTGCAGAGCCTGCGGTTAACAACACACAAGTGCGCACCACCACCTCGGTCGCCGAGGCCATGGGCAGCAGCGACACCACCGGCTACGACCGCGCCGACCGTGTGATCGACTTCTCGTTTCCGGCAGATCACGGCCCGCATCCCGGCTTTCAGACCGAGTGGTGGTACTTCACCGGCAACCTCGACGGCGATGACGGCGCCGCCTACGGCTTCAAGTTCACTATCTTCCGGTCTGCGCTCTCGCCGCCGGACTCTGCAACGGTCACCACGGTATCCAGCGATCCCGCCACCGCATCCGACTGGCGCACCAATCAGTTCTACATGAGCCATGTGGGCGTGAGCGCGATGGACCGCGCCTGGCACCGGAGCGCCGAACGCTTTGCTCGGGGCGGGGCCGGACTCGCTGGCGCCCGCGCGCAGCCCTTCCGCGTCTGGCTCGACGACTGGGAGATGCAGAGTGCCGAGCCCGTTGAGCAGACGCCTGACGCCACGCCCAACGACGCGACGTTTCCGCTTCGCCTGCAGATGAGTGACGAGGACATGGGCTTCGACCTGACCGTCACGCCGCAGAAGCCGCCGGTTTTTCAGGGCGATCGGGGCCTGAGCCAGAAGGGGCCCGGCACCGGCAACGCCTCCTATTACTACTCGTACACGCGCCTCGACACCGAAGGCCAGATCATGGTCGAAGGGGACACGATCGCCGTCACCGGCCAGAGCTGGATGGACCGCGAATGGAGCACCAGCGCGCTCGCTGAGGACCAAGAAGGCTGGGACTGGTTCTCGCTTCAGTTCGACGACGGACGCGAACTCATGTACTACCAGCTTCGCCAGGACGACGGCACGCCCAGTTCCTTCAGCAAGGGGCTTCTGGTGGATACCGACGGCTCATCCACCCTGATCGAGCGTTCGGATGTGGAGCTGGAGGTCACCGATACGTGGACAAGCGACCTCGATGGCGAAAGCACGTATCCCGTGGCGTGGCAGATGCGCATCCCCGAATACGACCTCGACTTCACCATCGAGTCGTACTTTCCGGGGCAGGAGATGGACGTGTCGGTGCGCTATTGGGAGGGCGCGGTGCAGATCAATGGCACGGCAGGTGCATCGGACCTCTCGGGCCGCGGCTACGTCGAACTCACCGGCTACGCCGATGGGGCCTCTGCCGGACCCATGTCGTAGTTTTATTACAGTTGGAGAACTACAAACCTCTCGTCGCGAGGCTCTGCCTCGTGACGCATCCGTTCTGGGGCTCCGCCCCGTTGAAGCCTGTTGCTGCGCGCCGTCATCGCATTGGACGCAGGAGCGTCCTGTGCCATCGCACCGACGGGGGGTTCGTGTTTAGCGAGGTTCAATAACCGCCCGGGATATCCGCTCCGCTCCTGATCCCGGGCTAAGGAAACCTATAGCCGGGGATCGCTCGCATCTCCGGCGATCTTTGAGCTGAATGCTATGGGCACCGCTTGCGTCATGCGTGATGGTTCGCTAAACAGATACACGGGGGACCGTCGGTGCCAGGGCCGATGTCGTAGCGTGCCTCTCACCGTTCGCCCTGGAACGCCCGAGCCCAAACGTCGCGTGGGATGTCATTCTGAGCACCGCCGAAGGATCTCCTTGAGCGGTAACCGCTTCCGACCGTGCCTTGCTCGTCGCGAGGCTCTGCCTCGTGACGCATCCGTTCAGGGGCTCCGCCCCGTAGCTGTGTTGCTGCGAGCCGTCATCGCACGCATGTCCAGCCATCGCTTCCCACCAAAAGCTGAAAAATCCCCACCTATGCAATCCCTTGCCCTGCCCGCCATCAACGCGCGGATGACCGAGCGCGACGAGGCGCTGCACATCCACGACCCCGTGCGCACAAAGTACGTGCGTTGCACGCCCGAAGAGTGGGTGCGCCAGCACTGGATTCACTTCCTGCGCAATGCCCGCAACGTGCCCCTCGGACTCATGACCGTGGAGCAGGCGTTCACCTGGCAGGGGCGCACGCACCGCGCCGATCTGGTGGTGCACACGCGCACCGGCGATCCGCTACTGCTGCTCGAATGCAAAGCGCCGTCGGTGCCGCTCACGCAAGATGTATTCGACCAAACGAGCCGGTACAACCAAGAGCTACGGGCCCCCTTCTGGATCGCCTCCAACGGCCACATGCACTACGTCTGCCGCGTTGATCTGGACGCCGGTCGGGCCGACTTCTTAGACGAACTGCCCGCATACGACGAATTGTGCGCAAAGGCGTCGGCTGCATAGCACAGCACTACACACTTCCGATGCTGGCGTGTATATTAACAAATTGTAACTCGCCTGTTTGCTCCCATCGCCTCGCCTCCCTTTATGTTTTCGGATGCCACTGCCGAAACGCGTTCCGTTGCTCTGCGCGCCGTTCGCGCCGCTGCCGCTCTGTGCCAGACCGTACAGGCCGACATTGACAACACCGTTGCCACCAAAGACGATCGCAGCCCCGTTACCGTCGCCGACTTCGGGAGCCAGGCACTTATCTGCCACGCGTTGCAGCAGGCGTTTCCGGATACGCCGGTCATTGCCGAAGAGGATAGCACGATGCTGCAGACCGAGGAGCAGGCGCACATCCTACAGCAGGTCGTAGCCCGCGTGCAGACGCACGAACCCGCAGCCAACGCCAACTCCGTCTGCCGCTGGATCGACCACGGCAACGCCGACCGCTACCACGACCGCTTCTGGACGCTCGATCCCATCGACGGCACCAAAGGGTTCGTGCGCGGCGATCAGTACGCCATTGCGCTTGCGCTCGTCGAAGACGGCGTGCCCACGGTGGCAGCGCTCGGCTGCCCGAATCTGCCCAACGACCTCGACGATCCGACCTCGCACGGACAGGTGTTCATCGCCGTGCGCGACGAGGGCGCGATGCAGTTCCCGCTCGACGACCCCGAGGCCGCAGGCACGCCCATCCACACCCGCGACACGTCCCAGGCAGGCGAGGCGCGCTTCTGCGACTCGTTCGTCTCGGCCCACAGCGCCCACGACAAAGCCAAGGAGGTCGGCGATATGCTCGGCATCAGCGCGCCGCCCATCCGCATGGACAGCCAGGCCAAGTACGCGATCGTAGCCCGTGGCGATGCCGACATCTACTTTCGTCTGCCTCGCCCCGGATCCGACTACACCGAGAAGATCTGGGACCACGCGGCCGGACGCCTCGTGGTGGAGGCCGCAGGTGGGCGCGTCTCCGACATGCATGGCGAGCCGCTCGACTTCACGCATGCGCCCTTGCTCTCTGAAAACACTGGCGTGGTCGCCACCAGCGGCGCTATCCACGACGATGTAATTCAGGCGCTGGCCGATTACGAGCGATAGCCTTTCGCCTCCCTCAGTAACCAACCTATCCGCGCTATGAATCCCGATCTGATGCGCCGGGCTATTGCCCTGGCCGTTCAAAACGTAAAGTCCGAGCGGGGCGGCCCCTTTGCCGCACTCGTCACGAAAGACGACGAGATTATCGCTGCGGGCACGAATGTCGTAACCTCCGTTGGCGACCCCACCGCCCATGCCGAAGTTACCGCCATTCGGCGTGCGTGCGATAAACTGGGCACGTTCGACCTGTCGGGCTACACGCTCTACACTTCATGCGAACCCTGCCCCATGTGCTTTGGGGCCGTCTACTGGGCGCGCCTCGACCGCGTCTATTACGCCGCCACGCATGCCGAAGCGGCTCAGGTGGGATTCGACGACTCGCACATCTACGACGAACTGGAGCGCGCCCCCGAAGACCGCTCCATTCCGATGCAACGCGTCCTCAAAGACGAAAGCTGGGCGCCCTTTGAGACATGGACCGAGTACGAGGATCGCATCGAGTACTGAGAAACTGTTTCATAAACCACAATAAGGAGGTTTGAAGCGTTTCTCATTGGATCGAACCCCCTCTCCCTACGGGTCTCTCCCCCTTTTCGTACGTGTTTAGCGACTTGTAGCCCGGCAACCTGTGCGGAATGCTATCGGCACTGGGAGCCATACCAATGGCATTCGGCATAAAGATCGCCGGGGATGCGAGCGATCCCCGGCTATGGATCCCTTAGCCCGGGATCAGGAGCAACGCGTACATCCCGGGCGGTTCTTGAGGCCCGCTAAACAGACACCCTTTTTCCAAGGGGGAGATGTCCATAGGATCACGCCTTCGGCGAAGCTCGACAGACAGAGGGGGTTGCAAAACGAAAAGCACTTACCAAAAAGTCTCTGACACCAGACTGATCACAAATGCAGGGTCAGCTCTTGGACGAGGACTCCTTCCACCGTTCAACAAAATCGCCCGGCTCGATGCGATCAATGTTGCGATGCAAGCGGCCCGCCACGTGATCCACAAGGACAATCCACCCGACGGGCAGCACCGCTATGAGCGTTATTAGGCCCATCATCTGCGAAAGATCGGCCAGCGGAACGCCGCCCAGCGCCACAATGAGGAGCACGAACGGACTGGTTACTGCCGCCAGCGCATAGCCGAACTTTCGGAGGGGCGTCCACGGGCCCTCCAGTCCCAGCGTGCGGCTTAGCGCGTGCAAGATGGACGTGCCGACGAGCATGCGCATGGCTTCGTCAAGCATCGCAGCAACCGCCGCTCCGATCTGCAGATACGGCATCGCGCCGCGCCAGAACCGGGTCATGTCGTTCGTATCGACCTGCATCCCCGTGCCCAGATACGGCTCCAGTAGCGTGCGAAGCCCTGGCACGTCAAAGAGCGGACCCAGCGCCAGTCCGCCCAGCGCCAGAAGAAAAAACGAGATGACGACGACCACGGCAAACACGACTGGGCCAACGTGCAGCCACCGCACGTAGTCCACGAGCAGTTTGCTGCCTATTTTGAGCACACGGAGTAAACCGGGATCCCCTTCTGATTGCGTCATACGTTTGGCAGGGCCTGTTCGCACGATTCGACGCGGCAATCAGCACAGGCATCGGGGGACGTGATCTATTCCCAATATTCCTGCACTCTACACGCTTCAAAGAAAGCGTACTCAAGCAATTGAGTTCACAGTATGTTCTAAAAAAAAACCCTTTTAATGTTCCCAGCCTCTGGTTACTCTTCGATTGATCATTCTTTAAAACTTCTCCTTTCATTCTGTTTGTCATGTTGAGCAAGTAAAGCCTCGACAACTGGCTGCACACTCTAAAAGCACTTCCTTGCTACGGTCGGGGCGCTCACGATAACAGCGCCTGAGACGAGTAAGCGTCGCTCCAAAATTGACGGGAGACACAGCACTGGTCATCCACTTTCAAAACAAAAACTATCAGCCATGCGCCTACCATATTGCGTGATTCCAATTGTTGCTACCCTGTTCTTCCTTCCATTTGTGGGCTGCTCCACCAGCGTCGAGAACGACCTGCCCTGCTCAAATCCTGCGCCGCTGGAGGGCAGCCCAAGCGAGGAGATTGAAGGGTTCATTGTCGCCTACCAAAGCGATAGAGAATGGACCGAGGAAGAAGTGGAATCTGTCACGAACGAATTGGCTATGAAGCACACGTTCGATGTAGAGCACACCTACAGCTATGCGCTCCCGGGATTCAGCGTCAATAGCCTTTCTACGGAGGCCCTTGACGGACTTCGCTGCGAGCCTATGGTAGAGTATGTAGAGTATAAGGTCCAGGGCGAAATTGCCTCTTGAGCACCACGTATGAAAGAAGAGTGGTCTCCCCGCACCGCAACCGAAATACCCATGTGGTGGGTAGTCTGGATTGGGCTCTGTAACTCACTCTCAAACTAAAAACACAACCAGCTATGCGCTTACCATATTGCGTGATTCCAGTTATTGCTACCTTCTTCCTTCTTGCATTTGCCGGGTGCTCCACCAGCGTCGAAAACGACCTTCCTTGCTCAGGTCCTGCACCGCTGGAGGGCAGCCCGAGTGAAGACGTCGAGGGGTTCATGGTGGTTTATGAGAGCGATAGGGAGTGGACCGAGGAAGAAGTGCAATCTACCACCAACGAATTGGCTTCGAAGCACACATTCGAGGTGCGAGACACCTACAGCTATGCGCTCCAGGGATTCAGTGTGAATCAACTGTCCACTGAAGCTCTCGACGGGCTTCGGTGTGAGTCGGTAGTCGAGTATCTATCGTACAACGGAAAAGTCGAGGTGTTCTAATGGGCAACGGCAGCCATGAGGTAGACGCTACACCACCTCACCAAGCCGCGCCCATACCGCCTGCATGTCGTCAGGGAGCGGAGCGTCGAAGGTGAGGCGCTCCTCCGTTGTCGGGTGCGTAAAGCCAAGGTGTGCCGCATGCAAGGCCGGGCGGCCCAAGTGCTCAAACAGCCGGTCGAAAAACGTGCGCCGCTTGCCGCCTTGCCGTCCATAGCGGATGCGCGCACCGCCGTACGTGTCGTCCGCCAGGAGCGGATGCCCGGCGTGCGCCGCGTGCACCCGAATCTGATGCGTGCGCCCCGTCTCCAGCGTAAACGCCACGCGGGACACATCGCCCAGCCCCGCTTCCACCGCGTAATGCGTGGTGGCCGGCTTGCCCTGCTCCGCATCCACCACCGCCATGCGCGTACGGTGATGCGGGTCGCGGCCAATGGCACCGGTAATCGTGCCTTCAGGCGGATCGGGCGTGCCCCACACCAGCGCCACGTACTGCCGATCGATCGTGTGCGCCTTGAACTGCTGCGCCAGATGCCGGTGCGCCACGTCGTGCTTCGCCACCACCAGCAGCCCCGTCGTGCCCTTGTCCAGGCGATGCACAATGCCCGGACGAATCACCGGGTGGTCGGGGCGGCTTGGCAAGGCGTTCACCACCGAAAGGCCCACATCGTCATCCGACATCTCGGGCGTGGTTTTGCTCATGCGCTCGCCCTGCACGTGGTGCAAAAGCGCATTCACGAGCGTGCCATCGCGGTGTCCGGGTGCCGGGTGCACCACGCGTCCAGCCGCTTTGTTGACCACGAGCAGATCGTCGTCTTCGTAGACCACCGCCAGCGGCAGATCCTGCGGCACCGCCTCCATCGGCGGCTTCTCGATCACGCGGCACACAATGCGGTCGCCCGGCTCCACCGGATACGACTTCTTGACATCCGCGCCATTCACTTTGGCGTGCCCCTTTTTGATGCTGCGCTGGATCTTGGTGCGCGAGGCATCCGGAAAGAAGGGCGTCAAGAACTTGTCGATGCGGGGCATCGCGGTAAACGACTCAGGGACGCGGATCTCAACCACGTCGCCGTCGCTTTTGGTGTGGGCATCCCAGTCGATGGAAGACGGATCAGGCATGGGCGGTGGTACAAATACGTTCGAGGGCAGCGAGCGTGCGATCGAGGTCGGACTCGGTCACGTAGTACGCGGGACTGAGCCGCAGCTTCCCGTTACGACACGCCCCAATGATGCGTTCGTCGGCCAGGGCTTCGTATACGGATTCGGCGTCGTCTACATCAAGCGTCACAATTCCGCTTTCAGGGGGATGCGGAAGGTACGCGTCCAGTCCAAGATCGCGGCATCCACGGGCCAGGTACCGGGCCAGGTGACGCGTTCGCTCGGATACATGGGCATCGCCAAAGGCGGCGCGCAGCGTCAGCGCCGCATGCAGCGCCACAATGCCCAGCGCGTTCATCGTACCCGTACGAAACTGCCGCGCGTCATCGTGCAGCGCCAGTTCGTACGCATCCAGCTCGATCCAATTCACCGGACCGTGCAGCCAGCCGGTGGGCGGGGTGAGCTGTTCTTGCAGGGCCTCATGCACGTAAAACACCGCCAGTCCCTGCGTGCCCATGAGCCACTTGTGGGTGCCCGCCGCCAGGAAGTCAATGTGCGCCGCGTCCACATCCAGCGCAAACGCGCCAAGGCCCTGAATCGCATCCACACAGAAGAAGATGTCGCGCTCGTGGCAAAGCGCACCAATCGCCTCCAGATCGGCGCGAAAGCCCGACAGAAACTGAATCCACGATACCGACACAAGGCGGGTGTCGGGCGTGAGGGTGCGCGCTACGTCGTCGACGGTGAACGTGCCGCGCTGGGTGGGGATGAGGTCGAGCACTACGCCCTGTGCCTCCAACTGCTTGAACGGAAACACGTTAGTCGGAAACTCGCAGTCTGGCACCGCAATGCGATCGCCCGGCTGCCAGTCGAGTCCGTCGGCCATCAGATGCAGCGCCGCCGAGGTGTTCGGGGCAAAATCGACGCGGGCGCTGTCGGTGTGGAGCAGGTCGGCCACCTGCGTCCGTGTGGCGTTGATAACCGTGCTCAGCCCCTCGAAGTCATCGATCTGCGCTTCAGGTGTGGCGCCGTGCCGCTGCGCCACATGTGCCTGCACCGCCTTTCGCACGGCGGTGCTCAGCGGACTCGTGGCGGCGTGGTTCAGGTAGATGCGATCGGCCGTATGCGGAAAATGGCGGCGGAGTGCATCGACATCGCCAGGCGGCACAGGGGGAGTGAGCACAGGTTCGGGCATCACGGGGCAGGGTAGGGAGTGCAGTTCGGGCTGCTCATCCGTACTGCCACAGCCGGAGGCGGGTTCGATCGCGACGTCTGGCGATCTGACGTCCGCGCTCCGCAGCGCCAACTCCGACCGGTAAAGGACGTATGAACAACAAGCGTTTACTCATTCAACTGTGGCATAACTATGGCGACCACAACGCTCACCGATGTGCAGGCGCGCTGGCACGATGTCGTAGAAGACCCCGTGCTGCGCGACCTACCGTACAAAGTAGAAACGAACCACCGAGGCCAGCTGATCTTGAGTCCACATAAGAACCGACACTCTATCTACCAAGGCCTTATTGAGAAACTACTCAACCGCTATCGACCAGAGGGTATCGTCGCTCCCGAGTTCGCTCTTGCCACTCCGCATGGCGTAAAAGTCCCCGACGTCGTCTGGAT
>CAJXLX010000075.1 GCA_913056335.1 uncultured Rhodothermaceae bacterium | reverse complement strand
CCTTGTTGATGATCATCTGAATGGCAATCGCCCGGCGCACGCTCTCTTCGGTGGGCGTCGTAATCGCTTCGTCGTAGGCGTTGGTGTGCAGCGAATTGCAGTTGTCGTAGATCGCCATCAGCGCCTGCAACGTGGTGCGGATGTCGTTGAACTGGATCTCCTGCGCGTGCAGGCTGCGCCCGGAGGTCTGGATGTGATACTTCAGCTTCTGACTCCGCTCGTTCGCATCGTACAGCTCCCGCAGCGCCACACTCCAAATGCGCCGCGCCACACGCCCAATCACGCTGTACTCCGGATCCATGCCGTTCGAGAAGAAGAACGACAGGTTATGCGCAAAGTCGTCGATATCCATGCCCCGGCTCAGGTAGTACTCCACGTATGTGAAGCCGTTGGCGAGCGTGAAGGCGAGTTGCGTAATCGGGTTTGCCCCCGCCTCGGCAATGTGGTAGCCGGAGATCGACACCGAGTAGAAGTTGCGCACCTTCTCGTCGATAAAGTACTGCTGGATGTCGCCCATCAGCCGCAGCGCGAAGTCGGTCGAGAAGATGCAGGTGTTCTGCGCCTGGTCTTCCTTCAGGATGTCGGCCTGCACCGTGCCGCGCACCACGTTCAGCGTATCGGCCTTAATGGATGCGTAGGTGTCTGCATCCAGCGCGCCCCATTCTACGAGATCGGAGCCGGTGCATCCGAGCAAGCCCAATCCGCTGCCATCGTGGTTTTCGGGCAGATCGTCTTCGCGCCCGTCGGGGCCATAGGGCACGTACTCGGGACGCTCATCGCCCAGCTTTTCGTCAATGAGCGCGTCGATCTCGTCCCAGCGGCCTTCCTCGCGCAGGTGCTTCTCCACCTGCTGGTCGATGGCCGTGTTCAAGAACATCGCCATGAGCATCGGCGCGGGGCCGTTGATCGTCATGGAGACGCTCGTCTTGCGGGCAGCCAGGTCGAAGCCCGAGTAGAGCTTCTTCATGTCGTCGAGCGTGCAGATGGAGACGCCCGCGTTCCCGACTTTGCCGTAGATGTCGGGGCGCTTGGCCGGGTCGAAGCCGTAGAGCGTCACGCTGTCGAACGCGGTGGAGAGGCGATTTGCCGGGGCATCCGACGACACCAGGTGGAAGCGCCGGTTGGTGCGCTCCGGACTCCCCTCGCCCGCAAACATGCGCGTGGGATCTTCACCTTCACGCTTGAACGGGTAGACGCCTGCGGTGAAGGGAAAGTAGCCGGGCAGATTTTCGAGGAGTGCAAACTTGAGCTGCTCGCCCGGCGCATCGGTTTTGGGGAGGGCGACGCGGGGAATCTTCGTGCCCGACAGACTCTCGCGGTAGAGCGGCACCGTAATGTCGCGTCCGCGCACGGTGTACGTGAACTCGTCTTGCTGATACGCTTCTTTCAGATCATCCCACTGATCGAGGATGTCCTTGCAGCGCGCATCCAGCTTGGCCCACCAGTGATCGACCATCGCATCCAGCCGACCGGAAAGCTGCTCCTGATCGTCGGGCGCCCAGTCGTCGACCTGAGCGCGTGCGCCCTTTGCTTCGCCCCACTTGCGGGCATAAGTCACCTGCTGCTCGGCCCAGCTGCGGTAGTCCTGGCACGTCTCCGCAATCTCGCCCAGGTAGCGCTGCCGGTTGGGCGGAATGATCGCAACGTCGGCGGGCTCAGGTTCGGGGGTGTCGTCCCAACTGTAAAGCGCCGAACGACGATCGAAGTCGAAGTCCTCATTGAGGCGATCGACGAGAGCAAGATAGAGACGCGTCACGCCCGGATCCCCAAAGTGCGAGGCCATGGTTGGGTAGACGGGCATCTCCTCGGGCGGGGTGTCGAAGCGCATGCGGTTGCGCTGCACCTGCTTGCGCACGTCGCGCAGGGCGTCGCGGCTGCCGCGCTTTTCGTATTTGTTGAGCGCCACCATATCCGCCAGATCGAGCATCCCGATCTTTTCGAGCTGCGTGGGCGCGCCGAAGTCGTGCGTCATCACGTAGAGCGAGAGATCCGTGAGATCCACGATCTCCGTGTCGCTCTGACCAATGCCCGCTGTTTCCAGGATGATGAGGTCGTATCCAGCGGCGCGGCAGACATCCATTGCGTCTTGCAGGGCCTGACTCGTCGAGCGGTTGGCCTGCCGCGTGGCAAAGGAGCGCATGTAGACGCGCTCGGACGCGCCGTCGCCGTAGATCGCGTTCATGCGGATGCGGTCGCCCAGCAGCGCGCCCCCTGTGCGGCGGCGGGTCGGATCAACGGAGAGCACCGCAATCGACACGTCGTCGAAGTCGTTCAGGAAGCGGCGGATGAGCTCGTCGGTGAGCGTGGATTTTCCCGCGCCGCCCGTGCCAGTGATACCGAGCGCAGGAGCTTTCAATTTTGGATTCTGGATTTCGGAGACCTTCTCTCCTGAGCGTGGCGCCCCATCGCCGCTTGCGGGCTGCTCGCCCCCGATCTGCACCTCCTGCACGTCTGCAGATTCGGCACCTGCGCGGGCCGTTGCAGGCAACTTGAGCGTCGCGGGCTCCCCCATTTCGGTCTTGGAGAGACTCCGCGCAATGACACGCGCATCTTTCGGAGACGGGGAATCCGAAATCCCGAATCCCACATCCAAAATCGGAACGTCGCACGCCTCTACCATCTGATTGATCATGCCCTGCAGACCAAGGCGCATGCCGTCTTCGGGCGAAAAGATCTTCGCGATGCCGTAGGCTTCCAGCTCCGCAATCTCTTCCTCAACGATGACGCCTCCGCCCCCACCATAGATGTTGATGTGCCCCGCCCCCCGCTCCTCCAGCAGGTCGTGCATGTACTTGAAGTACTCCATGTGTCCGCCCTGATAGCTGGAGACGGCGATACCCTGCGCATCTTCCTGAATCGCAGTGTCGACGATCTCCTGCACCGAGCGGTTGTGGCCCAGGTGGATCACCTCCACGCCCGTACCCTGCAGGATACGTCGCATGATGTTGATTGCGGCATCGTGGCCATCGAACAGGCTCGTGGCAGTGACGAAGCGAACGGGATGCTCAGGCGAATAGCGCTCGTCGGGCATGAATAAAACCGGGACTGAATAGAGAGGTTGTTAACACTGGAAGCGCTTCGAAAAACGCCCGATCGCTCGTTTTGTTTGTTGGCTTTTTGGTGGAGGAGTATACTCTCGCTCTCATACCGCTCCCTCATCATCTGAAAGTAGCATTGAAGCTACACGGCTCCCTCCAAGGCACTTGGCATGGATTCATCCTCAGCATGGTGTTTCGCGTGCTCTCATGATCCACATCCGTAAATACGGAAGCGTGGATGGATGAGATACACTCCATGCAAATGTTCTTAGTCGACCGATCTATGCCTCGACACATTGCAAGTGGTATTGTATCACACGACGCCCTGCCTCCTCTTACCAACCCAACATCCTCCATGCCCCTTTCTTCTAAGCACCTGACATTCACTCTGCTTTCGTTTGAGGGTCCCGATCCTTACGCGCAAGCAGGAGGGCTCGGCGTTCGCATTACTCATCTGGCGCATGCGCTGGCCCGTCGCGGTTTCAACACGACGTTGTTTTTTGTGGGAGAGCCCGAGGCTCCCGGCAAAGAGCGGCATTTGAATGGGCGACTTACCTATCACCGATGGTGTCAGTGGGTCAGTGCCCACCATCCTAACGGGGTGTATGAGGCCGAAGAAGACAAGATACGAGAGTGGAACGCGACCCTTCCCGAGCACTTGCTGGCGAATGTTATTCGTCCTGCACTGGCGGAAAACCGCCTGCCCGTGATTATGGCAGAAGAGTGGCACACCGTAGAGACGGTGATTCGTCTGCATGACTTGCTCCATGCAAACGGACTGGCTCGTCGATGCCTCATTCTCTGGAATGCCAACAATACCATGTCTTTTCACCGCGTAGACTGGTCGCGTTTGCAAGACGCCGCCCATATCACCACGGTGAGCCGCTACATGAAGCACCTGATGTGGTCCCTGGGGGTTAATCCCCTCGTGATCCACAACGGCATTCCGAAGGATCTGTTAGAGCCCGCCTCTGTCGACCGGAAAACAGCTCTGCGGACAGC
Organism: uncultured Rhodothermaceae bacterium; assembly: GCA_913056335.1. Classification (GTDB taxonomy): domain Bacteria; phylum Bacteroidota; class Rhodothermia; order Rhodothermales; family Salinibacteraceae; genus Longimonas. The sequence goes on along the minus strand of CAJXLX010000075.1, from coordinate 10,192 downwards.
CCTGGCTCCTGAAGACGATGCATTGCTGCTCTTTAAGGTAGGGCGGTTCGACCCAGCCAAGCGCTGGATGATGGCCATAGAGGCCGTCGCTCTGCTTAAAGAGCAGGGCTATCCCGTAGCATTTCCAATGACTGGGGGCATCGAACCGTACGGACAGGACGTGATCGAGGCAGCACGCGAACACGGGCTCTCGATTGCGGAAATAAACGGCAGCCCGTCTACCTGGAGCGAGCTTATGGCCCACCTAAGCAAAGCGCCCCGGGCTGACATTTACGACCTTCGCTTCTACATGACGCAAGACATGCTGCGTACGTTTTACGCGGCTTCTGATGCCGTGCTGGCCAATTCAGGACACGAGCCGTTCGGATTAGTAGGGCTCGAAGCAATGGCATCGGGGGGAATCGCATTCACCGGGCCAAGCGGTGAGGAATACGTGCTGGATGGCCGTAACGCTATCATGTTAGACACAGACCGCCCCGAGGAAATCGTATCTAACCTGGTCCGTCTGCGAAAAGACCCGGATCGTGCGCACGCAATGCGATCGTTTGCCCGGTCCTATGCTGCCAACTTTACATGGGACTGCACTGTCAACGTGTTGCTCGACAAGATCTTGTTTTGCGCTCAAGAGCAGCAGATGCTACACTACGACTCTAAAGCGAAAACCTACCGGCTTACTCCGCAAGTCGAAGATGTTGTTATCTACACAGTCGTTCATCAGCCGCACCGGCCCCGTCTGCCAGCGGAAGAGCTTACCGCCTCCATGTCGACGGAGGAGCTCGACGATGCGCTCTTCGACGCAGGCATGAACGAACATTACTTCCGCAAGGTTGCGCACACATGCTACTACCCGGCGCTGGATCGATTTGAGCAGCTTGTAGAGGACGGGCTGTCGCTGGGCATTGGCTTTTCGCTCTCGTTTATCGAACAGGCGCAGGCGTGGGACCCGGCCCTGCTTGATCGCTTTCGTACGTTGGTACAACATAAGAGCGTAGAGCTCATCGCGGTAGAGCCTTCGCACAGCTTCATGCTACTGTGGGACATTCGGGCGTTTATCGAGCGCATGCAATACGCTGCCGACGCACTGGAACAAGTGTTTGGAGTGCGTCCGGTTATCGCCGACACGACCGAACTGATGATGTCCGACACCATTTACCACGCCTTGGAGCAGGCCGGCTTCCAGGCGGCGTTCATGGACGGACGTCCGTGGGTAATGCAGTGGCGCGAGCCAACCCACCTGTACCACCACGGGTCGCCTCATGGATCGGGTCGCCTCAAGCTGCTTACCCGCCACTATTCGTTGAGCGATGACGTTGGGTATCGCTTTTCTAACAAGGGATGGGACGGCTGGCCGCTCACTGCTGATCAATACACCCGGTGGATAGCCTCCGCACCAGGCAAGGTGGCTGTGATCGGGTGGGATTTTGAGACGTTTGGCGAGCATCACCCGCCCGAGAGTGGGATCTTCGATTTCTTGGATCACCTGCCTCGCGAAGCCAAGCGCCACGGCCTGTCGTTCCTAACGCCCAGCGAGGCTGTGAAGCGTCACGGCCCAGAAAGCCATGACCTCCCGCTGTCTGCCTTTGCAAGCACCTGGGCAGGCTCCGGCGGACTCGAGTTCTTCCTGGGCAATGAGGCGCAGCAGGCTATCTTTCAGCTCATGATGCAGGCCCATCAAAAAGCGCTCCTTACAGGCAATCCCGAACTGATAGAGCGCGCCGCGCGCCTGGCCCAGTCCGACAATCTACACCTTATCCAGTGGTATGGGCGGCATGGCTCCGAGGCCGAAGTCTCGGCATACTTTACCCCTGATGCGTGGTGGGACCTCTCGCCCGACGGCATTATCTGGGAGCTACAGCAGGTCTACAAAAATTTCATTGCTGTCTTGGATGCCCATCTCCCGCCGAACGAGGTTGTAGACCCGAGTATTCCAGCAGTGCATCTCAACCACTTGGTAAGCTCCCCCTCATAGTAGAACTTGAGGATATGTAGCTGTCTCCGTTTTTTTAGTCTCTTGTTAAGCGATGAGCGACAGTCCGCTTCACCCACCGCTTCCTCCCCCTACCTCTGACCAGACCGTGAAGGTAGGTACGGGGCTTCCGTATCCTTTGGGGGTGCATCGACGGAATGGCGGCTTCAACTTTGCCGTGTTGAGCCGCCATGGCACGTGCGTATGGCTGGAGTTCTATGACACCATTGATGATGATGCACCGACCCATCGGTTTGAGCTTACGTCAGGCCGACACCGGACCGGCGACATCTGGCATATTTGGGTGGAAGGAGTAGCTGCCGGCCAGCTCTACGGCTATCGCGTGGATGGCCCCTACGCGCCCGAGGAGGGGCACCGGTTCAACCCCTACCGCCTGCTCATCGATCCGTACGCCTCAGCCATCACTCACCTTGATGACTGGGACTTCGGTAAAGCCCGTGGCTATGACCTACAGGGCACCGGAGAGCTCCACGAAATGTCGCGCCAGAACAATGCGCACGCAACGCCTTCATGCGTGGTGCTGAATAGTCGGACAGGCTGGGAAACCACCCGCCCGCTACAGCACCCATGGTCCGAAACCATCATTTACGAAACGCATGTTCGTGGCTTTACCGTCCACGAAAGTGCGGGCGTAGAGCATCCTGGCACGTACCGCGGCCTGACGGAGAAAATTCCGTACCTCAAAGACCTGGGGATCACAACAATTGAGTTGATGCCCGTGCATGAGTTTAATGAGTATGAGATTGTCCGTTTAAATCCGCTCACGGGGAAATCACTACGTAACTTCTGGGGCTACAGTCCTGCGGCCTTTATGGCCCCCAATGCCACCTATGCCAGTGCGGGCAATCAGGGGGAGCAAGTGCAGGAGTTTAGGGAGATGGTGGCTACGTTCCACGAAGCCGACATTGAGGTGCTTCTGGATGTTGTGTTTAACCATACCGCCGAAGGGAGCGAAAAGGGCCCTACATTCAGCTGGCGGGGACTCGACAATAAGCTGTACTATTTTCTCAATGAAAACCAGGCATTCTATAAAGATTTTACCGGCACGGGCAATACACTCAAGACCTACCACCCGGTCGTGCACGATCTTATTCTGGATGCCCTTCGCCACTGGGTGGTCGAGATGCATGTAGATGGCTTCCGGTTTGAGTTGGATTCGGTGCTGGGGCGAGATGAGGATGGTACTCTGTGCACTGATCCTCCGATTTTGGAGCGTATTGCCCAGGACCCGGTACTACGCCACGTCAAGATGATCGCCGAAGCCTGGGATGCTGCCGGCGCCTATCAGGTCGGTCATTTCCATGAACGGCGGTGGTCAGAGTGGAATGGCCGTTTTCGCGACGACGTGCGCCGCTTCTGGCGTGGCGATGCAGGCATGCTGGGGGCCTTTGCACAGCGCCTCACCGGCAGCGCCGATCTGTACGAAGGATCCGGCAAAGGCCCCGAAAGCAGCATCAACTTCGTGACATGCCACGATGGCTTTACCCTAAACGATCTGGTGAGCTACGAACGCAAACACAACGAAGCAAACGGCGAGTTTAACCGCGATGGCTCAGACGCCAACTACAGTGCTAATTATGGCATCGAGGGCCCTACAGATAACAATGCTATTCAGGCTATACGCACCCGGCAGATCAAAAACTTCCTTGCTACGCTGTTTCTCGCGCGCGGCGTGCCCATGCTCCTCCACGGCGACGAGTTCAGACGTACGCAACAAGGCAACAACAACGCCTACTGCCAGGACAACGAAATCGGCTGGACGCTATGGGACCGACGCGAGACCTATGCCGACATTCACCGCTTTACGAAGAAGATGATCGCGGTTCGACGGTGCTATCCTACATTACAGCGCATGGACTTCTATCGCCCTGATGAAGTGCAGTGGCTCAGCCCGAATGGCACGCCCCCAGACTGGAATGCGCCATCAGCTCGCCAGCTTGGGATGCAGGTGCAGTCTAACGGCGCTCCTGCGTTGCTGATGCTCTTCAACGCGGCTCCAGAGCCAGTGGACTTTACCGTACCTGCTCCACCAGCTAACGGGGGGTGGCATCGCATAATCGATACCCAACTTGACGCACCCGAAGACATTGCTCTCAAGGGCGAGCGCCTCGACGGCATCACTATGTACCGTATGGCACCGCGGTCTACCGTCGTGCTGGCCAGTCACTGACCCCGCACGTGGCCTGGTACAAGTTCCTACTCAAAAACCGATGGATGCGGCACGTTAGTACCACCGAGCCGGGTCACCTTGTTGCCGACTATGTATCCTCTCCCACCTCGGCATCTTATTCAACTCCGTAATCGCTTATCAGAGCGTCGGTGGGCATCCAGGTAGATTCGTCTACCGACGGACAGGACAACGAAACAGCATAAATGCTGTGCGGCGTGGCGGACATGGGACGACCCGGGAAGTGAGAAACGTGGCGATGCGACCAGTGGATGACGGTAGGTGTTTACGAGTGCGGATTGCCAGTCACACCCTGATTGAACACCGCCTCCACGTCGATCTCGATGTCCAGTACCGGATCTATCACTGTGCCGCTGGAGACCGTTGTGCCATCCAGCGTGCCTGGAAAGACTGTCACCGTACGGAGTGGGGGCTGTACGAGCCAGCACGACTGCACCCCTGCGCCGAGCAGGAACTCGATTTTGTCGAGGAGCGCCTGCATGCTTTGCGTTGGGCTCTGGATCTCGACGGCCAGCAGCGGCGGCTCCTGTACGCGCACGTCATCGTGCAGCAGATCGACATCCGCCACGGCGTAGAGCGAAAGATCTGGCGTCAACTCGTGTCCATCCAGGTCGAGCGTCAGTTCTGAGAAGATCGTGAACCGGTCTCGGTGGTCCGACAGAGCGAGAATGAGGTTGGCTTGCGTATATCCGTGAGCCTTGCTGGGCATAGGCTTCCCTCGTTCCCGTTCGTAGTCAGAAACGGTCTGCGGAGAGGATGTAGTTTCCATGGGGATACGTGCATCAGTGGGCGTGAACACGGTAAGCATCCGAGGCAGCAAAAGTATGCCAGACAAAGATTGTATGATGAAGACGCAACGTTGTGCCGCTTTCCCATGGGTGCTGCTGCACGCGCTTGCGCATCCTCAGAAAACGCGCTAACGCGGAGTGGCAGGCCCGGCACGACGCTACACCAGCGAGCGCAGCTTCAGCGTCTGCACCACGGCCTCCGTGTGGGGCGTGGGCGGCCCCTCATCCATGTCGGCGAGCATCAGGCGGAGTGCGGCAGGCGTGTCCACATCGTACCAGCGCGGCAATACCGTTAGGTTTGCGCTGGTGCGCCCAATGCGCGTGAGCGTCTGGTTGAGTACCTGTGGATGGCTGTAGCGCATGCCGTCGAAGACGTGCGGGTAGCGTGCGTTCATGCCAATCAGGTAGAAGCCGCCGTCATAGCTCGGCCCAAGTGTGATGCTCTTGGGACGCTTCAGCGCGGCGAAGGCTTCGCGCAGAAAGGCGGTGGGCAAGGTTGGGTGATCGCTCCCCACCACGGCCACGCGCTCGTAGCCCTCGGCCAGCGTGGCGTCGATGGCATGGGCCATGCGCGCGCCCAGCGACGCTCCTTGCTGCACGGCCATCGCATCGGCACGCTCGGCAAAGGGTGCGCCATGCCCGTTGGGGAGCTGCTCGGCCCAGTGCAAAATAACGTCAGCCTCCAACGTCTGTGTCTGCTCCAACAAGTCGAGCAAGAACGCCCGGTAGAGCTGCGCGGCCTCCTCATCTGTAAGCACAGGCGTAAGACGCGTCTTGACGCGTCCGGGGGCAGGCCATTTGGCAAAGACAAGCAGAGCGCTACGCATGCAACAGGAACGGTTAGCTACTAAAATACAGGGGGATACAGGAGGTTGGTGTCGGCTCCACCAGATTGAGCGCGCTACCGGCGCATTCGGATAACGGTGTCGTGGAGGACCTCCACCGCGCGGCTCAGGTGGGCGGGCGTGGTGGATTGTCCAAGTGAGAACCGCACAGCGGCAGCGGCCGTGGCATCGTCGAGACCGATGCCCGAGAGCACGTGGCTGGGCGTGAGCGTGCCACTGGTGCAGGCCGAGCCCGCCGACGCCAAGATGCCCTTCATATCCAGGTTCAGGATGAGCATCTCACCGTCGATCTGGGCATCGTTGTGCGGCGGCACGGCTACATTCACGATGTGCGGCGCGCGGTGATCCGGCTCGGGCGGCGTGTTACACACAATGGCGTTGCCAAGCGTATCATCAAGCTGCTGCATGAGATCGGCTTGCAGCGCAGCCAGACGCGGTGCCTCGTCGGGGGCACGGCTGTACGCGCGCTCCAGCGCTACGGAGAGTCCCACCATGCCCGCTACGTTTTCGGTGCCTCCGCGCTGATCGCGCTCTTGGCTGCCCCCTTCAATGAGCGGAGGTAGTGCGGCTCCGCCCCGCACGTAAAGCGCGCCCACGCCCTTGGGACCGTAGAGCTTGTGCGCCGAGATCGTGGCGTAGTCCACATCCAGCTCGCGCATATCGTTCTGCAGCAGGCCCATCGACTGCACGGTGTCGCTGTGCAGCGCGACGCCATGAGCGCGGCAGATCTCAGCAATGGCGGGGATGTTGGTGCGTGCGCCCGTCTCGTTGTTCACATGCATGAGAGAGACGAGCGCCGTGTCATCGGTGAGGGCGGCCTCGACCTGATTCGGGGTAACGCGTCCGTAGCGGTCGGGCTGCAGCCGGGTGATCGGGTAGCCTGCGCGTTCGAGGTCGGATGCCGGTTCGAGCACGGCCTCGTGCTCCACCGTAGACGTGATGAGGTGCGCTCCGGCCTCCGCATCCGCCAAACGCTTGCGCAGCACCCAATTGTTGGCTTCGGTGGCGCCGCTGGTGAACACGACCTCGCTCGGCTCCGCGCCAATACAGCGAGCTACGCGCTCGCGGGCCTCCTCGACCGCCACGCGGGCCTGCCGCCCCCACCGGTGCACTGATGACGGATTGCCGTGATGCTCCGTAAGGTACGGCATCATGGCCTCCAAGACCGCCTTATCAAGCGGCGTGCTGGCCGCGTGGTCCAGGTAGATCGTATCGGTGGGCATAGCGAAAACACGTCGAATCCAACAAACAGAACGGGGCTGTGCTCGGCAGCAAGCGCCGCAGGCGAACAAGTGCCCATGCGCGCGTTTTAAGACGACCGTTGCCCTCTCGTTGTTGTGCGAAAATGTAGTCCCCAAACCCTCATGGACAAACTCGTTGTAACAGGCGGACAGCCGCTCACCGGATCGCTCACGGTTGGCGGATCCAAAAACACAGCCCTGCCGCTCATGGCCGCCTCGCTTCTGGCCAATGGCACCACTACCCTCACCAATATTCCGGCATTGCGCGACGTGTACACGTTCTCAAACGTGCTGCGCGTATCGGGCGCGTCGGTCTCGTTCGACGAGTCGGCCCACCAGCTTACGGTAGATGCCGGACGCATTGACCATGCCGAAGCGCCGTACGACCTCGTCAAGAAGATGCGTGCGTCGTTTTACATGCTGGGCGCACTCATTGGGCGCTGCGGGCAGGCACGCGTGTCGCTTCCGGGCGGCTGCGCCTGGGGGCCGCGTCCGGTGGACCTGCACCTTGAGGGGATGAAGGCATTTGGGGCCTCGATTGAGCTGGATCAGGGCTACGTGGTGGCCGAGGCGCCGGGCGGACGCCTGGACGGCGGAACGTTCCGGATGGAGCCTTCCAGCGTGGGCGCAACGATCAATCTGCTGCTGGGTGCGGTGACGGCCCGTGGCGGCTCGCGCATCGAAAACGCGGCGCAGGAGCCTGATGTCGTGGCCTTTGGCGAGGCCCTACGGCAGATGGGCGCACAGATCGACGGGCTGGGTACGCGTACCATTGAGATTCAGGGCGTGGATGCGCTGGAGCCGATCACCGTCCGCAACACGCCCGATCGCATCGAGATGGGTACGTTCATGGTGGCCGCCCTGCTGGCGGGCAAACCGGGTGTGCCGTTTCAGGTGAAGAACGGCCATCACCCACACCTGGGGGCGGCGTTCAAGAAGCACCTGGCGGACACCGGCGCCGAAATCGCTTACGACGACAACGTAGTGACGCTCACCCCGCCCGAGCAGGTTCGTCCGGTTTCCATTGCTACGGCGACGTACCCGGGCTTTCCCACCGACCTGCAGGCGCAGTGGGGCGTGCTCATGGCCACTGCCGACGGCACCGCACGCATTACGGATACCATCTACGACGACCGTTTCAAGCACATCCCCGAACTGCAGCGCATGGGGCTGGATGCGCAGGTGAGCGGCGCCACCGCCACCACTCACGGGCCCACGGACTTTCAGGCGGCTACGGTGATGAGCACCGACCTGCGGGCCAGCGTGTCGCTGGTGCTGGCGGGTATGATTGCCGAGGGGACGACAGAAGTGCTGCGCGTGTATCACCTGGACCGCGGCTACGAAGCGCTGGAGCAGAAGCTACAAGATGCAGGCATTGCCATCCGCCGCGAGCAGTACGACGAGTTCGCCCAACCAGAAGAGGTGGCCGAACGCACGGCGTAGTGTGTTTGCAACAACCGTGCAGGGACGTGGCCCAAGCTCACCCTGTCTCACATGGAAGGGACCAACAACAGCGTCCCAGCGCCCTGGAACGTTACGGGTAGCGGTTCATGGTTAAATGATGAGCTCCCGGAAGCGCGTCTCGGGCGTGCAGGAGATTCCTCGACTGCGCTCGGAATGACACGGTAGAAAAGGGGAAAAGTGCATGCCAACGTTCCAGCACATCATTTAGCGTCTACCCACTACCACGTTACGTATACCTCAGGTGCGATGAAACGTACTTCCACCACTCGTCGCATGGCTCCGCCGTGCGACGCAAGTCGGTTAGGGGCTCCGCCCCGACTATCGTTGATTAGGACACAACATGCTGCAACAGCGACCCACCGCGCTGGGATGGTACGTATGCCAACGGTGCACTCGTCCCGAGCAAAGCTGAGGCTGACCGAGATCCCTCCCTCCAACCTACCGTAATGACGCAGGGCCTGCGTCGCGGGGAGCGATGCGGTGCCATGCGGAGCGGCATCTGCCCATGCAAAGCAGCGCGATCTCAACCTCATGTGACCCGTCCGCATGCGAGGGCGGCTCTCTAACAGCGTCCCAGTGCCCTGGGAACAGCGTCCCAGTGCCCTGGGACGTTACGTATACCTCAAAGGTGCGATTAAAGGTCAGGTCGGTGCCGTAGGCGTCTTCTACGTCTTGCGATTTCAATGCCTCAAAGGTGCGATTAAAGGATGGAGGTGTAGAGCGTGGCCAGCCGACGCCGCATCTATTTCAATGCCTCAAAGGTGCGATTAAAGGTTGGGGGTTACTGGTTGTTGGAGGTGGCGGAGCGGATTTCAATGCCTCAAAGGTGCGATTAAAGGAGATGTCCTTGACTCCATTGTTCCATTGCAGGTGTAATTTCAATGCCTCAAAGGTGCGATTAAAGGACGCGGGGCAAGAGCGCGTACGCACGGAGCAGCGGATTTCAATGCCTCAAAGGTGCGATTAAAGGAGAGATCAAGGGCCTCCACCTGAACAGCTACGTGAATTTCAATGCCTCAAAGGTGCGATTAAAGGTTGGTCGCTCCCAAAGTCCTCCTGTGTTGTTGCAAGATTTCAATGCCTCAAAGGTGCGATTAAAGGGCTTCTGGGGACGCACATGGAAGGCCAGGATTCCGTAATTTCAATGCCTCAAAGGTGCGATTAAAGGATGCGCACGTTCGATTGGGAGCTGGTGGTTGAGGAATTTCAATGCCTCAAAGGTGCGATTAAAGGGTGGCACATGCACCGATGGAAGGCAATGGGTGGCTAATTTCAATGCCTCAAAGGTGCGATTAAAGGCCGCCGTCCAATCATCTCAACCAGCCCTGTGGATTTATTTCAATGCCTCAAAGGTGCGATTAAAGGCAAGCAATTCAAGACCCATGAGAACCTGCACAAGATATTTCAATGCCTCAAAGGTGCGATTAAAGGCGGAAAGATCATCAAGCCGATGGTGGAGGGTGCAGGATTTCAATGCCTCAAAGGTGCGATTAAAGGTCGTCATTTCCGGCGCCATCACGTCGAATGCGCATCAATTTCAATGCCTCAAAGGTGCGATTAAAGGACGGTGCAATCTGCCCAGGAAGTACCCTACCGCTACATTTCAATGCCTCAAAGGTGCGATTAAAGGGATCAGCGGCATGCCATCGCTCGCCTCGGATACCGCATTTCAATGCCTC
>CAJXLX010000074.1 GCA_913056335.1 uncultured Rhodothermaceae bacterium | reverse complement strand
TGGGTTCAGCCAGCTTAAACACTTGCTGGGCGTCGATATTGAGCGCTCCAACTACATCCACGAGATCCTGTGGTCGGCGGCGCAGCAGTGGGAGGCGATTCATGCGCCCACGGTGGCGCTCGGCGTTATAGGTATTGCAATTCTGATAGCCCTTAAACGTTCGTCGAAGGCCATTCCGGGGGCGCTCGTGGTGGTGCTTCTGGGCACGGGGGCCACCTGGCTGACGACCGGCAACCAGGCCGGGGTCTCTATTGTGGGAGACGTGCCCGGCGGGCTTCCTGGCTTTGCTATCCCCGCATTTTCCTGGGCGGATATGCAGGCCCTGATTCCTGGTGCCCTGACGATCTCGCTGATCGGGTTCATGGAGTCCATTGCCGTGGCCAAGGTGTACGCCCGCCGCAACGGCTACAGCCTCGATGCCAACAAAGAGCTCGTGGGGCTGGGCATGGCGAACGTGGCGGGCGCCTTCTTTCAGGCGTACCCGACCACCGGTGGTTTTTCGCGTACGGCTGTGAATGCGGACGCCGGCGCCGCCACCAACGTAGCAGGCATTATCAGCGCGGCCGTGATTGCCCTCACGCTGGTCTTCCTGACTCCGCTGTTCTACTACATGCCAAATGCCATCCTGGCCTCCATTGTGATGGTAGCGGTAGCCGGACTCATTGATTGGAAGGAGGCGATGTACCTGTGGCGCGTGGATCGTCGTGATCTGGCGCTTATGGCGCTCACGTTCATCGCTACGCTTGCGCTGGGCATCGAGGAAGGCATCCTGGCTGGTGTGGTCGTGTCGCTTGCTGCGATCATCTACCAGAGCGCTACGCCGCACACCGCCGTCATGGGGCGCCTCCCCGACTCGACCACCTACCGTAATCTGAAGCGGAGTCCCGAGGCCATCACCCGCGCCGACGTCATGATTGTGCGGATGGATGCCGCGCTCTACTTCGCCAACGTGTCGACGTTCAAGGACTTGGTGGGCGAGATCGACATGAATAACGATGCGCTGCGGGCCATCGTCATCGATATGTATCCCGTAAACCGCGTCGACTCAACGGCGGCCCATGCGCTGCACGAAATCATTGAGGTGTCTCACGAAAACGGCATCGACCTGTACCTCGCCGGACTCAAAGGGCCCGTGCACGATGTACTCGGGCGCGCCGGTGTGATTCACGAACTGGGGCCCGACCATCTGTTCTACGAAGTGCACGAAGCGGTGCAAGCTGCCGAAGCTGCACATCGGCCCGCCCCCGCCAATGGCAGTGGCAATGGCACGGCCTCAGATACATCTACAGAGGCTGAGCGTCCGGCGGGGGTGTCGTCATAACTCCAAAAGGCGGCAGGGGTATGGCGTGCCGTAGTACGTGCTTAGCGACCTGCCACGGGTACCAATAGCATTCGTCCCAAAGATCGCCGGGGACGCAAGCGGTCCCCGGCTATGGGTCCCCTTAGCCCGGGATCAGGAGCGGAGCGTATATCCCAGGCGGTTCTTGAAACCCGCTAAACACGTACGCGCTGTGCCTCTGCTGTGGGCGATCTCTACTCAACCGGTTCGAGACGGAAGATACCGCCGCTGGCATCATCGGTAAGCAGGTAGATGAAGCCGTCGGGGCCCGTACGCACGTCACGGATACGGCCCAGTTCGCCCGCGAGCAAGGTTTCCTGATGCGTGACCTCATTGCCGTCAAGCACCACGCGGCGTATCTGCTGGTACGCGAGCGCGCCCACAAACAAGTTACCCTGCCACTCGGGGAACGCGTCGCCGCTGTATACCGCCAGGCCCGAGGGCGCAATGGACGGCGTCCACTGCATCACCGGCTCTACAAAGCGATCGGTCTGGTCTGGATCCACGCCGACCGGTTCATCCGCATTGTACTCGCGCCCATACGTAGCTACGGGCCAGCCGTAGTTGTTGCCCGCTTCGATCAGGTTGAGCTCGTCGCCGCCGCGCGGGCCATGCTCATGGGCCCAGACGGTGCCCGTTTCGGGATGGCGTATCATGCCCTGCGGATTGCGGTGTCCGTACGAAAAGTGCGAGTCGTTGACGCTGTCGTCGTCCACAAACGGATTGTCGCTCGGGATGCTACCGTCCGCGTTCAGGCGCAGCAGCACGCCCGCGTCGTCTTGCGTGTCCTGAGCCGGATCGCGCAGTCCACGGTCGCCAATGCTGGCAAGGAAGGTCCCATCCTCCAGAAAAACGATGCGCGAGCCGTAGTGGCGCCCCGGTTCCTTGGGCGGATCCTGCACGTAGAGCGTCTCCAGGTTCGTGAGGGCGTCGTCCTCAAGCTGCGCGCGGGCAATCGTGGTGGAGGTGACTTCTTCACCTTGCGGATTGGAGTATGTGAAGTAGATCCACCCTGTGTTTTCATAATCGGGGTGCAGGACCACATCGAGCAAGCCGCCCTGGTTCACCGAGCGGATTTCAGGCAGTCCCGTAAGAGGCGTTACCGTGCCGCCCGGCGACACGCGGTTCATACGTCCGGGGCGCTCCGTCACGAGCATGTCGCCATCGGGCAAAAACGCGAGCCCCCACGGATTCTCCAGGTTGTCGGCCAGTTGCACGACCTGAAAGTCGAGCTCCTCACTCTCCACGAGATCCACAACGATCTCGCCCTGGCTGGCGCTCGTATCCGACTCCGAACTGGTGTCGGCCGCCGACACATCCGACGACGCGTCGCCCCCGCATCCTGCCAGCAGCGCGGCGCTTAAAATCACCAAAACACTATGGAAACCAATCGTACGCATAAGAAGCCGAAAACCTATGGGAAGACACAACGAACAACTACATCGCAACGGCACGCACAGCCGGGGCATCCGTTTCCACGCCCGTAGGTAATTGTGCGCACAACGTTACGGTTTCCGCTATGTAGCGCATCAATGGTCGTGTTCATTTTCAAGACGTTATTCTATGGCTGCTCCATCTGTGGCTCCAGGCCGGTCGTTGATGCATGTTGGACCGGCGTATCCGTACCGGGGCGGCATTGCGCACTTTACGGAACTTACCGCCCGTGCCCTGCGCGATGCAGGGTATCCGCCCCGGCTCTGCACATTCACACGACAGTACCCGGCGTGGCTTTTCCCCGGACGCACGCAGACGGTGGAGCCCGGCACGCCGCCGCCCGCTGATCTCTCCAAACCCGACCGACGCATTGACACGCTGAACCCGCTCACCTGGCATCGAACGGCCCGGTGGATGCGGCAGGAAGCTGCTGGAGCGGTCATGCAGTACTGGATGCCCTTCATGGCACCGCCCTTTGCGTACATGGCCTGGCAGATGCGCCGGGCGGGCCGCCCCGTTGTCGGGATTATTCACAACGCACTGCCCCACGAACGGCATTGGGGGGATGCGCAGCTCAGTCGCCTCTTCCTGCATCAGCTAAGCGGCGCGGTGGCGCTCTCAGAGTCGGTCGCTACTGACGTGCACGCACTGGCCCCTTCACTTCCCACCGCGCAGGTCGACCACCCTGCGTACACCCGCTTCGGGGCCCTCCCCGATCAAGCCCCGGCACGCGCCCGCCTGGATCTGCCGACCGAGGGGCCGCTTGTGCTCTTCTTTGGCTTTGTGCGCCGCTACAAAGGACTCGATGTGCTGCTCGACGCGTGGCCCACCGTGCAGGAGCACCGGCCCAGCCCGTTTCTCTGCATTGCAGGCGAGGCGTACGACGACCCCGCGCCGTACCGCACCCAAATGGACGCACTGCCCGCTCCAGAGCGCGTGCGGTGGGACGACCGCTACATTCCCGAAGATCAGGTCGCCGACTACTTTGCCGCTGCCGACCTCGTGGTGCAGCCGTACCGCCATGCCACGCAGAGCGGCGTCGTACAGATTGCCGCGCACATGAACCGCCCCGTTATCGTTACCAACGTGGGCGGCCTGCCGGAAACAATCGACTCTGGACGCACCGGCTTTGTGGTGCCGCCCGAGGATCCCAATGCGCTGGCCGAGGCCATCATTCACGCATGTCAGCCTGAACAGCAACGCCTATTGACGGGGCCGGAAGCTACGGGCGGATCGACAGAGGCTCTGGCACAGGCGGTGGAGCGGATGTTGCAGCACTGAACCTGTGCCTCCCACAAGCCGTACTGCAGCCGCCGTATACGTCCGTTATTCGTCTGTTACCCTGGTAGTTATGAGCAGTACCCGCATTTCGCACGACTCGGTCGCTGGCCTGCGCGTAGGGCGCTGGCCGTTGGGACCTACAACGCGCAGCATCTGCTACCGGGCGGGGCACACGCTCATTGACACGGGGCCGCCGAACCAGTGGAGTCACGTCCGCAGTTTTGTCGAAGAAGAGCACAAGGCGCACGGCATTGAGCGCGTGGTGTGTACCCATCACCACGAAGACCACGCCGGGAACGCCGCTCGCATTCAAGAGCTGTTGGATGTGCCGGTGTATGCGCCGAAATCGAGTCTGGAGCGGCTGCAGGAGGGGTTTGCCATGGAGTGGTATCGCCGCGTGGTGTGGGGCACGCCGCCCGAAATCGAAGCCGAGCCGCTCCCCGAGGCGCTTCCGCTTGGTCCCGGCGCCACACTGCAGGCGCACGCCGCTCCCGGCCACGCCGACGACATGGTGTGCCTGCATGTGCCCGAGCGCCGCTGGCTCTTCACCGCCGACCTCTTTCTGGCGCCCCGCATCGAGTACCTTCGCTTTGATGAGGATGTCCATGCACTGGCCGAGTCGCTGCATGCCATGGCCCAGCTCCCGGCGGATGTGCTGTTCTGCGGCCATCAAGGCGTGGTGGAGACGGGGGCCGCCGCCCTTCAGGAAAAAGCGCGCTATCTTGAAGCCCTCTGCGGACAGGTGCAGCGCCGATACTACCGCGAGCAGCAGCCGCTTCCCGCCATCCAAGACGACCTGCTGGGCCGCGAGGGCATGCTGCGCTGGCTCACGGGCGGCGACTTCTCCAAAAAGAACCTGATTGCAGCCTGTATCCGCCGCACCGACGCCTCAGATGACCTCCCGGACATGATCAGCGCCCCCACCCCGATGCGGTAACATGAACCGGGGGCCTATTGTCGTTAGTCGCTGAGCACCTCGCGGAAGGCCACCGGCTCTGCCGCCAAGGTGTAGATGGTGGCAGGCAGATCCTGAGTGCGACTGTGAAGTTCCCTGTAGTACGACGTAAAGTCGTCGACTTCGTCGGGGGCGGCCATACCCAAGAATATCAGATCGGCATCCTGCGACGATTCGTGGAGGATGTCGTCGAACGACCGCCCGTTGCCGACGATGACTTCAAGCTCGGCCCCAATGCGGATGCGTTTGACGATCGGTTCGACGTTCTGGTGCATCTGCTGAGCGGCTTCTTCGTTGGGAGCCACCATCTTCAGCACAACCTGCGCATCCTGCCAGAGGAAGCTGGTGTTCAGCAGGTACGCCATCACTTTCATGAGGCCGCCATTGCCTTCGAGCCCCCCCCACCACACGTCAATGCGCTCACGCCGATCGAAGTCGGTGGCGTTATCATGCTGCACGATGAGCACATTGCGCTGCGAGTGGTAGAAGTTGCGGATCATAGTGCAGTACCGTTCGGCATGGTCGGGATTCTCCGTGTCCCCCAGCACGACAGTGTTGGGCGTGAGGCGCCCCAGCCCATAAGCCTCCACGAGGTGCTCGCCCCCATCGAACGGGTCTGAGGCCGACACTGAACGCACGAGGGCCTGCACGCCACGCTCGGCCAGGTGCTCCCGAATCTTGGTCTCCATCTTCTGCTGACGCTCTACAGGGAAGCCTTCTTCAGGAAAGACCGTGGCAACGGTCATGAGTGCCCGGTCATGCGTCCATGACGACGCCAACTCAACCAGATGCCAGCGGCTGGTAGGCGCACCAGTGAGCACAAGCAGATGCGGACGCCAGTTCTTAGGTGCGGGGTTATCTTGGTGGCGCAGTAGTCCGGAGCGCACCGCTGCCATCCACAGGCCCTGTCGCACATCGCCCCAGGCGGCTTTCATACCTTTCCGTTTGAGCCCGGCAAAAATGGCAATGATGCATGCAATAGCGATTACCGTGGCGGTCGTGTTGATCAAGAACATGACCGATATACACCCAACGGCTCCGAGCAACGACAGCACCCAGTGCACCCTGAACGTAGGGCGAAAGGAGGGACTGTCCAGCGCCGTCTCGATTCCCGCGGCTACGTTCAATACGCAGTACGTAGCCAGGAAGAACATGGTGAGAACAGGCGCAATTGCGTTAAGGTCGCCCAGTGCTACGGCAGTAAGCGCGATGACCATCGTCAGGATCGTGCCGTAGCGGGGCGTGTCTTCTTCGCCCGAGCCATGGCCCAGCCACCGAAGCCAGGGCGGCAGCACGCCATCGCGAGCCAGGGCTTGCAGGACCCGAGGCGCACCAAGAATGCTGCCTACCGCGCTCGACAGCGTAGCGCCCCACACGCCGAGCAGAATGGCATCGCCCCAGAACGAGATGCGCCGCATCACAAGTGGATCTTCAATCAGCGTAGCTGCGTCGGCGCGGGTCGCCAGCACAATAGGGAGCGTCATATAGATGAGGTAGCCAACGCCAATGGCAGCGAAGGTCCCCCACGGAATGGACTTGCCTGGGTCCTCAAGATCGCCCGACAGGTTGACACCCGCCATGATGCCCGTTACCGCTGGAAAGAAGACGGCAAAGACGACCCAGAACGGCTCGGAAAGCCGGTCGCTGGCTCCCCACATCTCGATGTCGCTCTCCTCAATGGGCTTCCCGAAATAGAGCGAGATCAGCGACACCGCAATGGCCGCCATAATCACGTACTGTGACCGGATCGCTGCCTTGGCTGAGACGATGGCCAGAGCTGTGACGCCCACTGTTGTGATCAACCCCACAACGCGCTGGTTTAGCGAGGGGAATACGTTGACGACGCTTTCCGCAAATCCCACTGTGTACAGCGCCACCGAAAGCGCGAGCGCAAAGAACAGCGGGATGCCCACCGCGCCCCCGGTTTCAAGCCCAAGCGACCGGCTAATCATGTAGTACGCCCCGCCAATGCGTACCCGCTGATCGGTTGCAATGGCCGAGATAGAGAATGCAGTGAGCAGCGTGATGCCCGTAGACAGTGTAACGATGAGAAATGCTCCAAACAGGCCCACATTTCCGACGACCCACCCGTACCGCAGGTACATGATGACCCCAAGGATCGTCAGGATCGATGGCGTGAAAACACCACCGAACGTTCCCAGCCCGCCTTCCTTTCCCGGAACGGCAGTTTGGGTACTACCCGGTTCAGACTTAAAGCGTTGCCAGACTGATCTAACCGAAGAAAACATGTAATACGTATCGGGGAAGGAAAGCTTGCTATGCAGCAACGCACGGGGAGAGGCACACACCTGTCGTGCATCGTTGCACAACAGAGAAAGGATGATCCTGTACCCTACAGAGAAAGGATGAATCGTGTCAGGCCATCACCGCAAGGACCGCATGTAGATGTCTGTACCCATTGGGGCCTTCGCGTTGGGCTCCAAGCGGCTTCAGTGGACTGCGCCCGTCAATGTAGGGCATACGGCATCCAAAAACACCCGGCTGAGGCATGATCGTGGCTGCGTGTGCAATGCATGCGGGCTTGTTACAGCCCCTTCACCGCCTCGGTCGTCTCGCTGACAGCGTCTTTCGCATCCGCAAAGAGCATGCGGGTGTTGTCTTGGTAGAACAAGCTGTTGGGCACCCCCGAGTAGCCAGGACTCAGGCTACGTTTGATGACGACGACCGTCTCGGCCTCGTCCACATCCAAGATCGGCATGCCTGCGATGGGACTGCCCGAGGCCTCGCGCGCAGCGGGATTCACCACATCGTTCGCCCCAATAACAATCGCCACATCAGTTGAAGCGAAGGCGCTATTGATCTCGTCCATCTCGAAGAGCTGCTCGTAGGGCACGTCGGCCTCAGCCAGGAGCACGTTCATGTGACCGGGCATACGTCCGGCCACCGGGTGGATGGCGTAGCGTACGTCTACGCCCTTCGACTGCAGGCGGTCGGCCAGTTCGCGTACGGCGTGCTGCGCCTGCGCCACCGCGAGTCCGTAGCCCGGCACGATGATGACGCGCTCGGCATAGGTGGCGAGAATTGCCAGGTCCTGCGGGCTGGTCTCCTGCACGCTCTTGCCTTCGGGGATGTCGAGTGCGCTGCTTGTTGCGCCATCGCCCCCGAATCCGCCCAGCATAACGTTGGCGAGCGAGCGGTTCATGGCCTCGCACATCTGCATGGTGAGCATGAACCCAGCGGCTCCCACGAGCGTGCCGCTCACAATGAGGGCTGTGTTATCAAGGATGAAGCCCGTGGCTGCGGCGGCGAGTCCGGAGTAGGAGTTCAGCAGCGCCACCACCACCGGCATATCAGCACCGCCAATGGGAAACACCAGGAAGAGCCCCACAAGCGCCGCACTCGCAGCAATGCCGATGCCCGCATACAGTGTGATGTCGGGGTCGGCAGTCAGTTCGGGAGCGCCCAAGGCCATCAGCACAATGCCAGCCACGCCTGCAAGCAGCAACAGACCGGTGACAAACGCCACGCCCGGAAATGTGATGGGATTGCCCGAAAGCAAGCCCTGCAGTTTGCCGAACGCGACCAGGCTGCCCGTGAACGTGACCATGCCGACCAGCAGACTCACGCCAATGACCACGGCGAGCGTAGGCGAATACGCGCTCGCATCCACCAGCCGACTGCCCTGCAGGTACTGGGCGATTTCGGCGCTGGCCACAAACGCCGAGGCGGCGCCTCCGAATCCATTAAACACCGCCACCAGCTCCGGCATCGAGGTCATGGGGGTGCGCACGGCCAGAACGGTGCCAATGGCCCCACCGGTGAGCACGCCTGCAAGCAGCAGGGGCCACGACAGCACATCGTGCACAAACAGCGTAGCCACCACAGCGGTGAACATGCCGAGCGAGGCCAACGCGTTGCCGCTGCGGGCGGTGGGCGGCGTTTGCATCCGCTTCAGACCCAGCACAAACAGCACAGCCGACAGCAAATACGCGAGTTCAATCGAGGGCGTCATGAGGAGGAGGAGTCAGAAGCAGAAGCAGAGCGTTTGCGGCCAAACATGCGCAGCATGCGGTCGGTGACGAGGAAGCCGCCCACCACGTTGATCGTGGCCACGACCAGCGCCCCAAACCCAAGCGCTTGTGCCCACCAGGCGTCACTCATTCCGGCGGCAATGACCGCGCCGACCAGCGTGATGCCACTGATGGCGTTGGCCCCCGACATCAGCGGCGTATGCAAGGTTTGCGGCACCTTGGTAAGCACTTCCGTCCCCAGAAGTGCGGCGAGCACAAAGATAATCACATTCTCAATCATGGCAGACGGAAGCCGTAGGCAGGCGGTTATGCAGACAGATACAGGCGGACAGAGCAGGCCGAGACGTTAAGCAGCCGATGTGTCGACCAGGCCACGCACACGCTCGTTGCGAATGGCGCCGTTGTGGACAGCGCACATCGCATCGGCCACCTCGTCGTCGAGATCAAGGGCGAGCGTGCCGTCATCGTCGAGCAGGTAGTCGAGCAGCGCGCGTACAGTGTTGGCAAACAACTCACTCGCATGCACGGGCATCGTGGCCGGCAGATTCGTGGGGCCCATGATGTGCACGTCGTGGCGCGTGACGGTTTCGCCGGGTTCGGTGAGCGCGCAGTTGCCGCCGTTGGGCGCGGCCAGATCCACAACGACCGAGCCGGGGGCCATATCTTTGACTGCCGCCTCATTAATAACCAGCGGCGCCGGGCGTCCCGGAATGAGCGCGGTTGTAATCACCACCTCTGATTTGGCGATGTGCGGGCGCAATAGTTCGGGCTGCCGTTCTTGCTTAGCCTGCTCCAGCTCTTTGGCGTAGCCGTCGTCGCCTTCCGAGAGCGAGGTATCCAGCTCCAGCTCCACAAACGACGCGCCCAGGCTCTCGATCTCTTCGCGCGTGGCGTCGCGAATGTCGTAGCCACGCACCTTGGCCCCCAGGCGCTTGGCCGTAGCAATGGCCTGCAGTCCCGCCACGCCTGCGCCCACCACAAGCACGCTCGCCGGACGAATGGTACCGGCGGCGGTGCTCATGAGTGGGAAAAACTTGGGGAGGCGGAGCGCAGCCTCCAGCGCAGCACGGTACCCAGCCAGCGAACTCATGGCTGAGAGCACATCCATCGACTGAGCGCGTGAGATGCGCGGGACCAGCTCCATGGGCAGGGCCGTGGCGCCTTGCTTGGCGATGTCGGCCAGCCCCTGCGGCGCATCGAGCGGCTGTAGAAGACCGAGCACCGCCTGCCCCCCCGAGAGTACAGCGCAGCGTTCGGGCGAAGGCGGAGCCAGCGTAAGTACAATGTCGGCGCCCCACGCATCATCGTCACTGACGATCGAGGCCCCGGCCGCCTCGTAGTCGCTGTCGGTATGATACGCATCAGCGCCCACGCCCGATGCCACGTGGACGTCCACAGCGTGTGCATCCCGCAGGCGCTTCACCACATCAGGAGTGAGCGCAGCGCGGGTTTCGTCGTTAGCAGCAGCGCGAGGAACGCCAAGCGAAGCGGGCATGGGCAGGGCACGGACCGGGTCGAAAAGACTACGTGTCTTAAAGTGGACGAGTCACCGTGGCCATCGTTGCGTGTCATCAACATCGTTACGGACTGGTGCGCCAACGCTACGGCTGGATCTCCGAGATGTGCACCTGGCTTGTCGAGTAGTTGTCGGATTCGCTATACGACCCCACCCAGATGTTGTACTGGCCACTTTGCGGACGATTGAACGCAATCATCGCATCCAGGCCTTCGCCGCCGTCGTCATTGCAAAACCACTCACCGCTGGGAGCGCGCACGGTCAGGGTTACATCTATATCCGTCTCCGTGTAGATGTACAGCGAGGAGCTGCGCGCGCTGTAGTTCAGATTCAGATCAGGCGCGTTCGCCGCCACGCGTCCCCGGCATCCAGTGCCCTGAATGGGGTTCTCAACGGATCCACCGGCAACCACCTGGGTCGTGTGCGGATCGGGCCAAAACCCCGCCGCCAGCTGGGCAGTTCCGTAGGTTGGCGTGGCTTGCCAGTTCAGCGTACCCGAAGAGCGGGCGCTCGACGATGAGCTGCTGCCAATACTGCGGGTCGTGCTGGCCGAGGATGTAGACCGGCTCTGCGATCCACTCAACTCGCTGAACACAACCGAGGCGTTGGGCGTGCCTCCGCTGCTACTGTAGGTGCCCACCCAAATGTTGTAGTTCCCGGACTGCGGTGCGTTAAACTCCAGGCGGGCGTTTGTGCCTTCGCCGCTGTCGTCGTCGCAGATCCACTCTCCGTTGGGCGTATACACCAAGAGCGTGACATCTGTGCTTGCATCCGTTTCAATGCTCAGCGGATAGCTGCCGCTCTGGTAGTTGAGATCCAGGTCTGGCGCATCCATGTGGATGTAGCCATTGCATCCTTGAAACGAAACGGCTGTGCCTCCTCCTGCGCGCACCGAGTGGCGCTGAGGGTCGGGCGTAAAGCCGCTGGAAAGTGAGACCGTACCGTACGTCGGTGTTCCACGCCAGTTGGGCTGCTGCGCCTGAGTAGGACCGGTGCTCAGCATCAACAAAAACAGTCCGGCTATAAGTGAAACACCAGCGAACAGGCTTTTTCGGGTAGAATACGCAAGTGTATGCATGACTTCGTCTATGGTCAGGTGACGGTGGGTGGGTATATTAAAGTTTTAGTAAAATACATTCGCATTCTGAATAATTCAACCGAATGCCGAAGAATATATGCGCTGCATAGTCCCCAATGTGTACACTTTTGGTGCATGTATGCTTAAAAAGTGTAATGGTTAATCATATCGGCAATGATTGTATGCGAGGCGCACGTGGGTACAGGGACGCATGGAAGGAACGTTCTGACGCTGACCTTCACACGAAGCTCGCACCCATTCCGGACAGCGCACCGTATGTTTACGCGTTACGTTATTTCTCCACTGCATCTGACTCCTGACTCATGGCTGAGGCCGATCGCTCTGCACTTATCACCACCGATACGCATGGTACGCGCACCCATACCTGTGGCGCCCTGCGCGCTGATCACGAAGGCGAATCCGTCGTCCTAAAGGGCTGGGTGGATACACGGCGCGACCTCGGCGGCCTTGTGTTTATTGATCTGCGCGACCGCTACGGCCTTACGCAGATTGTCTTTAGCCCCCAAGCGAACGAAGATGCCTACGAAACCGCCCAGCAGCTCCGAAGCGAAGACGTCATCTCGGTGCGCGGAACGGTTGCTGCTCGTGACGAGAACGCGGTGAATCCCTCTATGAAAACGGGGGCGATCGAGATGCAAGGCGATGCGCTGGCCGTGCTCAACGTGAGTGATACGCCCCCCTTCGTGGTGTCGACGCAAGACGAGAGCCGGGTGGATGCGAATGAAGACCTCCGCCTGAAATATCGCTACCTGGATCTGCGGCGCCCCGACCTACAACGCAACCTGGAGCTGCGCCATCGTTTCTACCAGACGACGCGGCGCTTCTTCGATCAGCACGACTTTCTGGAGGTCGAAACACCCGTGCTCATGAAGTCGACCCCCGAGGGCGCGCGCGATTTCCTCGTGCCCAGCCGCCTGCATCCCGGCCACTTCTACGCGCTGCCGCAGAGTCCGCAGACGTACAAGCAGATCCTGATGGTGTCGGGGCTCGACCGCTACGTGCAGATCGTGAAGTGCTTCCGCGACGAAGACCTGCGCGCCGACCGCCAGCCTGAGTTTACCCAGGTGGATGTGGAGCTGACATTCGCCACCGAAGAGCAGGTGTATGATCTGATGGAAGGCTTGATGGCCGACCTCTGGGCCGACCTGAAGGAGACCGAGCTTGACACGCCCTTCCCGCGCATGACCTACGACGAAGCCATGCGCACCTACGGCTCCGACAAGCCGGACGTCCGCTTCGACCTGAAGCTGCAGGATGTGAGCGATGCATTCGACGGCTGCGGATTCCGCGTCTTCCAGTCGATCATTGACGACGACGGGCGCATCATGGCGCTGCCGGTGCCTGGCGAAGGTGACCGTGGACGCAGCGCAATGGACCGCCTTACCGACTACGTAACCAACACTATTGGCGCGGCCGGGCTCATCTACATCCAGCAGGGCGAAGACGAGGACGCGCCCTCGTGCAACGTGAGCACCAACGCCATTCCGCAAGAACACGTAGAGGCGGCGTTCGAACAGGCAGGCGCCGAACCCGGCGATCTGGTACTGCTCGTGGCTGGGCCGACGCCCACGGTGTACGAGCAGGCTGGGCACCTGCGCCTGCACATGGCCGATGACCTGGGGCTGCGTCCCGAACCCGGCGAAGGGCCCGACCGCTTTCTGTGGGTGACGGACTTCCCGCTGCTCGAATGGGATGATGAGCATGAGCGCTATGCGCCGATGCATCACCCCTTCACCGCACCGAAAGACGAACACCTCGACCGCCTCGACGACGATCCGGGGGCTGTCGAAGCCCGTGCCTACGACCTGGTGCTGAATGGTCATGAGATTGGGGGCGGATCCATTCGCATCCATAACCGAGATATGCAGGCGCGCATGTTCGATGTGCTGGGCATTGATGCCAAAGAGGCCGAGCAGCGCTTCGGGTTCCTGCTGGATGCCTTCCGCTACGGCGCACCGCCGCACGGGGGCATTGCGCTGGGCCTGGACCGCCTCATCATGCTGATTGCGGGGGCCTCGTCGCTGCGCGAAGTAATCGCCTTCCCCAAAACGCAGAGCGCCAAGGAGCCGATGGTCAACTCCCCCGACACCGTCGACGCTGAGCAGCTGGAGACGCTGCACATCGACACGGTGACGGACGACGACGCGTAAGCTGGACTGAGAGTCTGTTTTGATTTATCCTTCGGGGCTGCGAACGGTCCTGCTGGGCTGCAAAGAGCCCCCGATCTCGGCCCGTAGCGATGCTACGAACCTCCATCGTGGTGCTCTTTTCGCACCATCAGTCCTCGTTCTCGCCCATCGAATCAAAACCCAAACAGACTCTGAGCATATTCTGCACGACGCAGGGGGCAACGGGAGACTGTTGCGCCCTGTTTTTCTTGGAGGTGAGTCTGTCTACACTGTACCTAACGGTCCCCCGTTAGGCGCGAGCGAACGGGGGCCGTTCGCTGCAGGATACTTATTCATTGCAGGATACCTTTCATCTTCCCGGCCTTCTGCCGCCGACGGTCCCCCGTCGGCATGTCACGAGGAATGCTCCCGCGTCCTCCAGTTGCAGAGGCGGGTTGCAGCTTCGGGGCAAGTCGTCGTATGTTGCGCAGCGGATGTTCGCTGCCTGCCCACCACCGCTTCACTGCCCGTGCCTACCGAAGAACCCGCCCTCGACCGCCGCGTCATTGGCGCGTGGTCGCTCTACGACTTTGCGAATCAGGCGTTTACCACCCTGGTGGTAACATTCGTCTATGCGACCTTCTTTACCGAGGTCATTGCCACCGATTCGGTAACGGGCACCACGCAGTGGTCATGGGCGGTGGCCATTGCGGCGATTATCGTGGCGGTAAGCTCGCCCTACCTGGGGGCCATGGCCGACCGCAGCGGCATGCGCAAGCGGTTTCTGGGCATTGCCACCGTGGTCTGC
This sequence comes from uncultured Rhodothermaceae bacterium, assembly GCA_913056335.1. Lineage (GTDB taxonomy): Bacteria > Bacteroidota > Rhodothermia > Rhodothermales > Salinibacteraceae > Longimonas. The sequence goes on along the minus strand of CAJXLX010000074.1, from coordinate 411 downwards.
ATTGGGGCCTCAACGGTACTGTATTGGCCCACCGAGGGCCAGGTGCTGTTTGCACTGGCCACGTTCGTCATCGCCAACGTAGCATTCGAGCTGTCGTACGTCTTCTACAACGCGTTCCTGCCCGAAATCGCTACGCCCAAGACGATGGGGCGCGTGTCGGGCATCGGGTGGTTTGTGGGATACGTAGGCGGGCTGCTCAGCCTCATCATTGCCCTGGTGGCGTTTGTCTGGCCCGATCCGCCGCTGTTCGGGCTCGATGCGGCCACAAATGCCAACATCCGCGCCACCAATCTGCTGGTAGCGGCGTGGTATGCCGTGTTTGCCCTCCCACTCTTCTGGATGGTCCCCGAGCCTCCGCGCCGCGCTATCGGCGCAGAACGCACAGGCGGACTCATTGCCGCCACCAACCAG
>CAJXLX010000073.1 GCA_913056335.1 uncultured Rhodothermaceae bacterium | reverse complement strand
TCCCCGTCGAGCTCGCGTCATTAACGGCTACGCTTGATGGCACCACGGCCCAACTCCAGTGGGAAACGCTCTCGGAGACCAACAACGCCGGGTTTGAGGTGCAGCACGCCGCTCCCGAAGGCGCCTTCGAAGCACGGGGCTTTGTGGGAGGCGACGGCACCACCGATACGCCGCAGCAGTACACGTTCCGTGTGGACGACTTGGCGCCGGGTACGCACCAGTTCCGCTTGAAGCAGACCGACTTCGACGGCACCTCAACGCTCACGGAAGCACAGACGATCGAAGTGTCGCTAAGCCAGGTGGCTATGCTCGAAACCACACCGTATCGCTCGACGCCAGCACCCTGTCCAGCGGCACCTACTTCGTGCGCATTGAAGGCGCATCCATCCAGAAAACGCGCCGGGTGGCGGTCGTGCGTTAAGCCGCGCTGTGCGTTGCACATACGCATTATGCATAACGCATAGGCCGAGCGCCCTCGTTCTTCACGGAGCGAGGGCGCTGTGCGTTACGTACGACGCATCCACGCTGCTCGTGCTCACCGACTGCTGTTGACCCGTGACAATTATCCTCATTGCTGCCGTCGCTAAAGAGAACCGTGTGATTGGAATCGAAGGCGATATGCCTTGGCATCTGCCCGACGACCTAAAGCGCTTCAAACGCCTCACCACCGGCCATCCGCTGTTGATGGGACGACGCACCTTCGAATCCATTACGAATACATTCGGCCAACCGCTGCCCGACCGCCGCCAACTCATTTTAACAACGACGCGTACGTACGACTATCCAACCGTTGAAACCTACGCATCAATTCCAGCAGCACTCGACGCCGTGCCCAACGATGCTACGCTCTACGTGGGGGGCGGACAGCAGATCTACGAGCAGTTCCTCCCACGTGCCGACCGGCTGGAGCTTACCGAGGTGAAGGGCCACTACGAAGGCGATACGTTCTTTCCCAAGTACGAGCACCTTGTTGGCGGCCCATTTGTCGAAACCCAGCGCGAAGAGCACGACAGATTTGACTTCGTGACCTACGACCGTGTAGAGGTCACCTCAAGCTAACGCGTGCAGAGTAGATACTGCCGGTAGCTGCGCTTGCGAAACCCCGAGTAGCGATAGAAGAAATCGTCGAGCATCTTAAACGGAGCCTCAAGGCGTCCACCCAAGAAGTACGTCGAGCACATCCGAAAGTAGAGGAGTTCGGGGTATTCAACCTCCACATCGAGATGTGTATTTAGCGTACGGACCTCGCTCGGCGTAAGCGGATGCTCCTCGACATCGCCATGTTTGGGGATACCGAAGCGTCCGGTTAGGTGCTCGCGGCACCACATCATGAACGAACTGCTGGCGTTGTTCTCCCAGAAGAACGCTTTGCCACCCGGTGCAAGCGTCTGACGAAGCGTGGCAGCGAATGGCTCAAATGGCTCAATATGATGCAAAATCATCGCACCAAACACGAAGTCTACCGGGCCAAGCTGCCGGATGCCTTGCGCAGGCATCTGAATCGGAGTGATGTTTGCGATGGCGTGCCGGTTGCAATACTGCTTCAGGTTGTTGATAGCGACCGCGCTGATGTCGATGCTAAGCACCTGAGCGCCATGCTGTGCAAAGAAGAGCGAGGTAGCGCCACTTCCGCATCCAATATCCAGTACGGTTTTCCCCGTCAAGTCACCGAAATGCTCGCGGGCGCGGCATAGCTTCGCATCGTCGGGGTCTGGCATCGCCACGCGGGTGTACGGGCACGCCTGGCCCTTCGAAAACACATCATCCCAAAAAGCAGCAGTATGCGTGCTCACAGAAGAAGATACGGTGGAGGACATATGGTGTAAGGGCTGTACGTGACAGGAATCAGAAGGGCGTGAGAGGAAGACATCCAGACACACTGAAGGTCATGCTCCAACAAGTAGTAAATAAAGATCTGAAAATCGTACAGGGGGCACTGCTCCATGTATGTAGTGTGCAGGAATAAATCACGCATAGAAAATGTGCCGAATAGGAAGGCGGCTTCTATACGCCTATGGAGATAGCTCAATGCGCCTGAAACGACAAACGGAGCCAACGAGCTGATATGCGCACAAAACGGGTGCCCACACGCACGAGAGGGGGGCTGAAGTGCAGAACAACGCCAGGACATCCAAACAAAAAACCCGACCCATCGAATGGGCCGGGCAAAGATGAACATGTATTTTGTGTCGGGGCGCCCGGATTTGAACCGGGGACCTCTTCGTCCCGAACGAAGCGCGCTACCTGGCTGCGCCACGCCCCGATGTGTTACAAGGCGCTATACTAAACGCCGCGCACGAAGGATCCGCGCCGCCGTCTTCAAAACAGGAAGCATCCGCAGAGTTCAATACGAATCCACATGCTCTAAACCGCATAGCGTTCAGGGTTAGTCGGATACGCCGGTTCATCCCTCGCAGCAGGCTCACCTCATCCCCGCTTGGTAAAGCGCTCGTACATCGCTTCGATCTCATCGGCATAGGCCGACTCAATGATGCGACGTTTTGTCTTAAGCGTGGGGGTGAGCATTCCATTCTCAACAGTGAAGGGCTCAGGCACGAGTTGAAACGCCCGAATCTTCTCGTACGCCGACGCCTCTCGGTTGTACCCATTGATCGACTTGCTAAAGATCCGATCGACCCAGCGCTCCTTAATAAGGGCCTCGTTGTCGCCCGGATGGTCGGGCTCGTCCATGTCGCGCCCCTGCATGCGCACCGACTCGAAGTCGGGCACAATGAGCGCTGTAAGAAACGGACGATCATCGCCCAGCACCACCATCTGGTCGAACGGCGCCTGCGTCTTAAAGTGCTCCTCGATCGGACCCGGGTAGATGTTTTTGCCGCCCTGCGACACAATCATGTGCTTAATGCGATCGGTTACCTGTAGGTAGCCCTCCACAAACCGCCCCACATCGCCCGTGTGGTACCAGCCATCTGCATCAAACGCGCCGCGCGTTTCTTCTGGGCGTTGCCAGTAGCGCTGCATTACGTTGGGGCCTTTCACCACGATCTCGCCCGTATCGGTGGTACACGCCGAGGGGTAGTCCGTGCCGCATAGCGTGCCAATCGGTTCGTCCGTCTGCAAGTCTTTGATCGCAACCGTCACACTGCGCAGAACATGGCCCACGGTGCCATAGCGCGGTGCCTCCAGCGGATTGGCAGAGATGACAGGAGCCGTTTCGGTGAGGCCATAGCCCTCAACAATGACAATGCCTGCCGCCTGAAAGAACGTACCAATCTCTTTTGGAAGCGCCGCTCCGCCCGACACGGCAAAGCGCAGGTTGCCCCCCAGCTTCTCGTGCAAGGCCGAAAAGACCAGCTTATGAGCCAGCTTCTGTTGGGCCCGCAAGAGCAGTCCGGCCCCCCCGTTCTGCTCCGCTGCGGCATAGCGCTGCCCCGTGCGTACGGCCCAGTCGAACACGCGCTGCTGGATGGCCGAGCCGTCTTCTGCTTTTTCGCGGACGCGCCTATACACTTTTTCAAAAACGCGTGGCACCGAGATAAGGACTGTGGGCTGCACCTCCATCAGGTTCTGTGTAAGCGCTTCGATGCTTTCCGCATAGCTAATCCTGGCGCCTGCCGCCAATACCGCCGTGTAGCCCGCGGTGCGCTCAAACGCGTGGCAGAGCGGCAGAAACGACAGGTGGTGGTCCGTTTCGTAGAAGGGGATGTGCTGCAGCGCGTCTTTGACATTCGAGCAAAAGTTGTCGTGGCTCAGCACCACTCCCTTCGGGTCGCCGGTGGTGCCGCTGGTGTAAATCAGTGCACTGGTATCGCTGGGGGATACGTCAGTGCCCAGCGTGCGCAACGCATCGGTATGCTGGGCCCAGTAGGTCGCGCCCTCGTCTGTGGCATCGTTCCACTGCACCATGGTTTCAGGCGGATCGGCAGGCAGTTCACTCATCACGAGGATGCCCTCAAGGTCGGGGCACTCATTGGAGATGGCTTCGACCTTCTTGCGCTGCACCGGAACCGATGCCACGATCCACCTCGCCCCCGAATCCCGCAGAATATAGCCCACTTTGGACTCGGGTAGGGTGTTGTAGATCGAAACGTTCACTGCCCCCAGGATCTGTGTGGCCAGGTCCGTGACGGCCCACTCCGGGCGGTTCTCGGAGAGGATGGCTACGCGATCGCCCGGACGCACGCCCTGCTTGTGCAGAAAACCCGCCAGGGCATGTACGCGGGCCTCCAGGTCTTCCCACGAAATGTCGATCCACGTGTCGTTGGGCTTGTGCCGTAGCACGGTGCGGTCTGTGCCGCGGTATCGATCAGCAAGCCGGGTGAACAGTTCAGGAATCGTAGAGAAGTCAACCTGGGCAGACATACAGCAGGTGTGTGAGGAATAAAACGCGATCCTGCACGTCCGAACGTACAGAAAGCCACGGCGCTGCGTGTCGTCTATTGAGGCAGGCACCCGGCGAAACGGCGTGGCAAAACAGCAATTTCCCTCAACTTTACGCCGGGTGGCACTGTTTCGCTACACAGGGACTCGCCGCGGCGGCACTCGGTGTTACCCAGCGAAGCGCTCCAGCACCGGATCGGTGCCCACAGCCTCTTGAATGGTGTCGTATCCATGCGCATCCAGCAAACGCACCAGGCCCTCGTTGATCGATTGGACCAGCCCCGGCCCGTGGTACACAAGTGCGGTGTAGAACTGTACGAGCGAGGCCCCAGCCTGAATCTTGGCAAAGGCGGTTTCTGCAGAATCGACGCCGCCCACCCCAATAATAGGGACCGCGCCCTCGGTTGCCCGACGCAGATAGCGGATGAGCCGAATGCTGCGCGCATGCAGGGGCGGACCGCTTAGGCCTCCTCGCCCAATGGCCGCCAGCCGCTCCTTATCGGTTGTCAATCCACGCCGATCGGAGGCTGTGTTGGCTGCAATATACCCATCCACACCGTGCGATTGGGCCACTTCAATGCGGGCCTCCAGCGCAGAGTCAAAGATAACGCGCTCCGACAAGAGCGGACTCAATTTTACCAGGATGGGCACATCGAGTGCCATCTCGCGCCGCAGTGCAAAAATATCGGTGAGCAATGCGTCGAGTGCCTCAGGGGATTCGAAGGTTTTGCCCGACCGGGTATTCGGACACGATACATTGAGCGCAACGTAGGTGGCGTGGGGGGCCAGTTTGCGAAAGCTTGCGCAGAAGTCGGCGCGGCCCTCAGCCCCCATAATCGACGGGTCGTGCGTCTTGGCCAGGTTTACGCCCACAGGGCGCGGCGGCGTCCCCGATTGGCCTGCGTATGAACGAAGCCGCCGGGCGACTGCTTCCGCCCCCTCGTTATTCAGTCCCATTCGGTTGATGAGCGCCTCGTCATCCGGCAGGCGGAATGCACGCGGGCGCTTATTTCCGCTACACGGCTGTGCGCTTACAGAGCCCACCTCCACATGCCCAAACCCAATGCCATGCCAGTAGCGCAGCGCCACGCCATTCTTGTCGGCCCCGGCGGCCAGCCCCAACGGATTGGGCCAGGTGTGTCCCCAAAGGGTCTGCTCCAGACGTGCGTCGTGATAGCCGTACAGCCTGTTCAGTACCGAGCCGTCTGCGTACTGCAGCAGACGCGCGGCACGCATGCTCCAGATGTGGGCACGCTCGGTATCGAGCCGGAAGAGCAGCGAGCGAAGAAAGCGGCGATACATGGCAGTCGGGACAACTGAGTAGAACAGGCCGTACGCAACTTAATGCATGGTCTTCTCGGTTCCCAATGTAGAATATGACGATTCCTTTTTTCCTTGTGGATGCGTTTACGAATCGCCCCTTTTCAGGCAACCCGGCAGGCGTGTGCATCGTGCCCGAAGCCACACCCGCCCGCTGGATGCAGTCCGTAGCGCGCGAAGTGGGCGCCTCTGAAACGGCTTTTGTCATGGCTCCACAAGACGGGCGGGCCCGGCTGCGCTGGTTTACGCCCACGGACGAGGTCGACCTGTGTGGACATGCCACGCTGGCAGCCGCGCATGCGTTGCGTACCCATCAGGCCGGCGCAAACGCCCCGGAACCCGATGGGGTCGTATTCGACACCGCAAGCGGTCCGCTCACCGCGCAGTACACCGATGCAGGCATCCGGCTCGACTTCCCTGCAGATGCACCCAACCCGGCCGATCCCCCCGCGGGTCTGGTGGCAGCGTGCAACATCCCAACGCCGGTGTGGAGCGGACGCTCGGCTCGCGACTGGCTCCTGCACGTGCCTACTCCGCAGGATGTGGAGGCCGCTGCCCCCGATATGGATGCGCTATCTCAGTTTGACACTCGCGGTGTCATCCTTACCGCTGAAAGCGCGACAGAGTCCGATCACGATTTCGTGTCACGGTTCTTTGCGCCTCAGGTGGGCGTGCCCGAAGACCCCGTAACGGGCTCAACCCACTGCGCACTGGGGCCATACTGGCACGATCGGCTGGGCCGTTCGGATCTCATTGGCTACCAGGCTTCAAGCCGAGGCGGAACGGTACGCATCCACCTACCTGAGCCGCGCGCGTCTTCGGAGGCCCGCGTACACCTGTTGGGGGCGTGTTGTACCATGGTGCAGGGCACGTGGCAAGCGCCTCCGAATGCTACCAACCCGGACGCAGAAGCACACCAAAGTCCCAGTCTTTAGAGCGCTGGAACGTGCGTGCGTAGAACATTTCGAAGACCAGAGCGCCCAGCAGATTCACGCGTGCAGAGAGACCTGTGCTGAACACCGGTTGTGCCGCGCTGACTCCGCCAATTCCGCTGGACGGAATGCTTGCATTCTTGAATGTAAAGTTGCTCAGGTCTTCGCTTGTCCAGGCCACGCCCGCGTCGCCAAAGGCCACGAGTTCAGTTGGTAGATACGGGAAGTTGAACAGCCCAAACTGATCGGTGCCCAAGAAAGGCAGGCGCACCTCAGCACTGGCTATGCCCATGCGCGTGCCCAGGAGTTTTCCGAGCACGTCGCAGCTGCCGGGACGCAGCCCACCGCGGCAGTTGGGTTCGTCGAAGATCGAGCTAAAGGCATACCCGCGCACGAATCCCAGTTGGTAAGGGTCGCCCAGCGTCTCGCGGATGAAGTCCGAATCGACTTGCCCACTCAAGACATCCTGCGACTCAGCGCCGTAGTTTCCCTGATGGAGCATACGCACCGCCATCGTCACAGGCTCAATGAAGAAGTAGCGCCGGTAATCGGCCAGGAGGGATACAAAGTTGCGAGACCCAACCTGTGGCGTGACCTCGAAGCGGTAGCGTCCGCCGTCGAGTGGCGAGGTGAAGCCGAAGTTTGAGAAGTCGCCTACGTAGGCCAGACCAAGCTGGCCCAGGTAGATGGTGTCGGGACTGAACTGGCTGAAGTCGCGCTCGCGTACGCGCCCGAACTGGTCAATTGCAATGGCTTCGGTTTCGAAGCCGAAGCGCGTAGCTCCAGCGGTCAACTCAAAGCGACGCGTTTGCGACAGGGGATAGGTGGTTTGCCCAAATGCCTGCGTTTGATAGCGGCGCTGAATAAGTTGGACGATTTCATTGGTACTTTCGTCAACGAGCACATTGCCAAACACAGACGGGATGTGCGCTACGCCGGCTCCGTAATTTAGGCGCTGGCCGCGGTCCTGATAAAACACGCCGCCCCCAATGTCTTTGAACGTACCATTTGCTTGCACAAACGTGCTGAGGCTCCGGTCGCCGAGCATATCACTGAAGAAAAAGCCGACCCCGCCAACAAACTGGGAGCCGAAGCGCCCGCCCACTTGGGCCCCCACTTGGGGCCCCACTTGGGGCGGTGCGATGCGGTCAAGCTGCAGCTTACTCCTGTAATTTTCCTCGTCAATTGGGCCCGAGCTGGGCAGCCCTGTGAGCGGATCTTCCAGGTACGATGCCACAAGCCCATCGTTCAGCGCCGATGACGGAGGCAGAATACGCCCCGGTGCGGGCACAGACGAAGACGAGGGCAGTGTTGTGGCAACGACGGTGGGGTCGCGCACCGCGTCAGGAAGCTGCGTTGTATCGGCTGGAGCCATGGTGCTTGCTTCGGTAGTGTCGGCTACGGCACCAGTCTGGGTCGTGTCGGGTTCGGTTGTATTGGCTTCGGTGGTGTCGGTCGATGTTGAGACGTCTGCCAGCGGATCCACCAGGCCAGCGAAGTCGTCATCGGGCGGACGCACCGCTGTCGTGTCTGAAGCAGGTGCGCCTGCTGAAAGCGAATCGGAGGCGGCATCAGTTATCGTTGTGAACCCCATCTCTACTCCTGTCAGCGCATCATCGTCAAGCGCGACAACCGAGTATCCACTATTCGAGAAGAGCGAGAATACCATCCGTCCGCTCTGCTGCGCAACCGACATGGCCGGTGAAAGCGCGGTGATGCCACTTACGCCTGTTTTGATATTTGTGAGGCGGTACACCGCTTCCTCGTCAAAGGCGTAGCGGTACACATCCTTGAATCCATCTTGGTCAGAGACGAAGTAGAGACTACGTCCGTCGGGAGCGTACTGCGGGTTATGGTGCATACCCCGTTCGAAGGGCCGCAAGGTTCGAATCTCACGCGAGTCAATATTAATGAAGCCGATGCGATAGTCGCCGTACTGCAGTGTTTCAAAGTTGGTACCCTCAGCACCACGATCGGTCGTGAAAGCAAGGGTTTCGCCATCGGGCGACCAGGTGGGCTGCAGATACGCAAACCGATCATTCGTGAGCTGGCGGGCCTCGTCGGTGTCAAGGTCAATCAGGTACAGGTCGCTGAGGCCGCCGTCCAGCCCGTTAAAGGCGATGGTATTGCCCTGCGGCGACCACGCCAGGGTTTGAATAGCGCCCACCTCGCCCACTGCAAAGCGGCGCTGGATGCGGCCGGACTCCACATCCAAAATGTTGATCTCGTTGCGGCCTTGCGTAAAGGTGACAAAGGCAAACCGGCGCCCGTCGGGCGACCATGCACCGGCTGCATCGATAAAGCGAAGGGCATCAAAGTGCGGGTTTGAGCGTGTGCTGCGCAGTTCCTGTACGACCTCGCCGGTCTGCGCATCAGCAACAAACAGGTTGGTCGTAAAGAGATTCCGCCGCGAGATGTAGGCAACGTAGCGTCCATCGGGGCTAATGGCGGGTGAGATATTGAACTGGTTCTCCTCGCCTGGTGTACCCAGCAGCGGCTCGCCGACCTCGTTAGGGTTGGTGCGGCCTTCCATGAGCGGAAGATAAGCATCACGCACGGCCTGCTGCCACCCCGATGAGAGCGAGTCTGTTGTTGTGCCCAGTGCATACACGAACGACGAGTCGACCCCCACGCGTCCACTCAGCTTGTACAGGTTGGTAACCGCCGAATCGCCGTACTTCCCGCCGATGTAGGCCATATATGCCTGTCCGAAGCGATACGGGAAGTATGAGAACATGTCGGAGGTCATCTGCGACACCGTAGGAAGATCGTCGCGCAGAGCGGCGTCGCGTAGCCACATGGCGGTGTGTGGGTCTTCGCGGCCTATCGACAGATATTCGGCCATGCCCTCAACCAGCCAGAGCGGAAGGCGGCGCAAGGAAAAGTTCTGCGTATCTCCTCGAAGGGCAATGTCGTACTGAAAGGAATGCACGAGCTCGTGCCCCAGCACATGATCGGTTTCGCGGTAGGAGCCGGTGAGCGGCATAACGACGCGTTCTTTCAGCGACTCGGTTACCCCGCCGGTACCCTGCCCAATGTTGCCCTGAATGACGTTGGTCTGTTGAAAATCGGTGCTGTTGGCATAGAAGATAAGCGGCTTGCGGTCATCGAACTCGCGCAGGAAGCTACGCGAATGGCGCCGGTACCATCGTTCGGCCATGCGAGACGCATCGGTCACCGCATCGCGCTCCTCCGGATAGAAGTAGATGTCGAAGTTATCAGTGCTGAACTGCCGAAAGTCGAAGTTGTCGTACTGTACCTTATTTCGGCCAAAGTACTGCGCAGCTACAGGCTCGACACCTATGAAGAGCACCAAGAGCGCAAAGATGCCAACGGTTCGGAGGGAACGCAACATAGGGAGGGTCAGGTTGCGAGGACGAAATAGTGGACAGGTTCCAACGGCGCGTGGGCTGACTTGATTCTTCCTTCACGGCCCACAAGGCGTAATTATCTTATGCATTACGCCCTGCTATCCCCTGTTGCATCACACGTGCTCGTGTTACACGTCTTCTGTACCCAATGACGCTTCCATTCAGTATGCTGGCGGCCTTCGGCCTGCTCGTTTTCTACAGCATGTAGCCTTAAACCGCTACTCGATTCTGTGAGGGGCAACGCGCTTTCCGCGCACATGCTATCGTGTTGCGTTGGTGGTGCTCACAGTGGAACTGTGCACACGGCCTCCGTTGAATAACGTGCTCAGGTTCTGCCAGAAGTATGCTATTCAGGCTGCACGCCCACATGGAATCGTACCGTCTCCGCATCCGTCTCTTTGCCGCAGTTGTTGTGGTGGTGTTTTTGGTGCTGGGGGGGCGACTGGTATACCTGCAGGTGTTCGATAACGAGGCGTACTGGGGAGCGTCGCAGAGCAATGCGGTCCGCGAACACGCTGTGATGCCTGCGCGCGGGGCGCTCTACGACCGTGATGGTACGCTGCTCGTAGACAATGCGCCCAGCTACACGCTTATGCTCACGCCCCGCTACGTGGACGAGCAGACGCTTCCCGACCTGGCTGGGCTGCTTGGTGTCCCCGACTCGGTAGTAACAACCCGGCTTCGTGAGGCGCGCGAGTGGTCGGTGGTACGCCCAAGCCGGGCCTTCTCAAACCTCAGCTTCGACACGTACAGCCGCATCCAAGAGCAGCTCTACCAGTTGCCGGGCGTGTCGTTTGAGGTGGATGCACAGCGGCGCTACCACACCGATATGAACGCCGCTCATGCGCTGGGCTATGTCCGCGAAATTGACGGCGCGCGCCTTGCTGAGCTGCGCGACGACGGCTACCGCCCCGGCGACCGCGTGGGTGTAACGGGCATCGAGGCCGCGTTTGAGCCCGAACTGCGTGGCACCTACGGGAGCGAGTTTGTCGTCGTTGATGTACGAGGCATGGAGGTGCAGTCGTACCGCAATGGTGCAGAAGACCGCCCGCCCCGAAGTGGCTACAACCTGCACCTGACGCTCGATCATGAGATGCAGGCCCTGGCCGAGTCGCTCTTCGTGAACAAGCGCGGCGCTGCGGTTGCACTCGACCCCGATTCGGGCGAAATCCTCTCGTTCGTGAGTCACCCCGATTACGACCCTGCCATCTTCACCCAGTCTGTATCCCGCGCAGCGTGGGACAGCCTGCAGGCCGATGTCGACAAGCCGCTGTACAACCGCGCCACCATGAGCGGCTTTCCGCCAGGATCCACCTGGAAGCCGTTTATGTCGCTTGTCGGGCTGGAGGAAGGCATTATTCCACCCAATGAAAGTCAGCTCGTTGACTGTCCTGCAGGATACCGCGTGGGCAACCGCGTCTTTCGGAATCACCAAAGCAAAGAACATGGCTACATCTCGCTCGAAGAGGCCCTGGAGGTATCGTGCAACACGCTCTATTACCATGTGATGATGAACCTGGACGTGAACACCTGGGCCGATTGGGCCCGCCGCTTCGGGTTCGGGCAGGAGGTGCCGTTCGATGTAAACAACCAGCTTCCGGGGCTTATCCCCGACTCGTCGTACTTCAACCGAACGTACGGGCGGTGGACCGCCGGATATACGGTGAACCTGGGCATTGGGCAGGGCGACATGAGCGTAACCCCGCTTCAGCTGGCGCGCTATACCGCTGCTCTCGCCAACGGGGGCGACCTGCCCGCTCCGCATTTCGTGCGCTACGCTGAACATCCGGCCACAGGCGAACGCCAGATGGCCAACTCGCCTCCTGCTGAGCCAACGGGCGTATCGCCGGCCTACCTCGACCGCGTGCGTGAAGGCATGCGCCGCGTCATGGAAAGCGGCACCGGGCAGTGGGTGAGTATACCCAATATCGAAAGTGCCGGCAAAACGGGAACCGCCGAGAATCCGCACGGCGAAAACCACTCGCTCTTCATCATGTTTGCCCCGTTCGACGACCCCGAAATTGCGATTGCCGTGGCGGTAGAGAATGCAGGATACGGTGGTTCGGTCGCTGGGCCCATCGCCAGCTTTATGGCCGAGAAGTACCTTACGGGTACGATTGCCGACACCTGGGAACGCCGCTACTGGATGGACCGCCTGCTCAACGAGGAGCGAAGCGAACCGATCGATACCACGTCTACGCCCGCGCCTGACGAACTTGACCCCGATCAGATGCAGCCAGAAGGCACACCAGCGGTACCAGTTACGACCCCATAAGCTGGACCTCGACTCGCTCTTTCCCCGTTTCCCTATCGTATGAACGCCTGGTATCGCAATCTCGACTGGCCTACGCTCATTGCCTGGCTCACCCTCATTGGCATGGGGCTGGTTGCTATCTACAGCAGCACCCATGGGCCCGGGGCTCAGCATCTATACGAAACGGTGCAGAACAACTTTTACCGGCAGGCCACCTGGCTGGTCATTGCTGGGGGCGTGCTGGCAGGAACGCTCCTGGTATCCCCCCGAATGATTATGCAAGCGGCCTACCCGTTGTATGGCGGCGTGCTCATTCTGCTGGTGGCTACGCTCTTTCTGGGGCACGAGGCCGGGGGCGGGGCGCACTGGCTGGCTTTTGGGCCCATCCGCCTACAAGCATCGGAGCTTGCTAAGGTGGGCACCGTGCTTGCCGTAGCGCGGCTGCTCTCAGATCGCCGCGCCGTGTCGGCGCAGCACATGGGCTATGCCTTGCGCGCTGCCGGACTCGTAGCTCTTCCGGCGCTGCTGGTGATGCTTCAAAACGACATGGGCACCGCACTCGTGTTTATCGGGCTCATCCCCATTGTGCTGTTCTGGGGCGGCCTGCCCATCTCGCTCACCCTGCTCATGATTGTACCCGGCCTGGCGCTCTATGCCGGGCTGGCACGGGGCAAGCTCTGGGTCGCCTGGCTGGCTTTCATCTGCATGCTGGGCGGCATGGCCGGAACCATCCTGGAACTGTCCGGCCCCGGCCCGGTGCCGGGATGGGTGCTCTGGGCCATCCTCGGCACGGATTTTGCGGCGGCCATCACACTGTTCGCCGCGATCTGGGCGGGGCCGCGCGCCGAAAAGGCGTGACGCGGCCCTGCATCGCTCAGGTCACGTAGCGGTTGACCAGGTTTTCCAGCCGTTCCTGCCGGCCCGAGCAGGGCCGAGGCTCGATGCCCTGGTCCTCGACCCGCCGGGCCAGACCTTCGAGATCCTGCTCCAGCACGTCCGATCCGTCCCAGCCCGCGTAGCGGTCGCGGCGGGCGGCCTCCAGGGTGTCGTCCTCCAGCATCCGCGCGGCCGCCTTGAGGCCCGCGGCGCAGGTGTCCATGCCCCCCACGTGGGCCAGCACAAGGTCGGCGGGGTCGATCGACTGGCGCCGCAGCTTGGCGTCGAAATTGGTGCCGCCCCGGCCCAGGCCGCCGGCGCGCAGGATCTCGTAGTAGGCCAGCGCCACCTCGGGCACGTTGTTGGGAAACTGGTCGGTGTCCCAGCCCGACTGGTAGTCGTTGCGGTTCATGTCGATGGACCCCAGGATGCCCAATGCCCCGGCCAGGGCCAGTTCATGCTCGAAGCTGTGCCCCGCCAGCACCGCGTGGCCGCATTCGATGTTGACCCGGACCTCGTCTTCCAGGCCGAAGTCCTTGAGGAAGCCGTAAACAGTGGCAACGTCGTAATCATACTGGTGCTTTGTCGGCTCCTGCGGCTTGGGCTCGATCAGAAGCTGGCCCTTGAAACCGATCTTGCGCGCATAATCCACCACTTGGGCGAGGAAGCGCCCGGCCTGCTGGCGTTCGCGGGCCAGATCGGTATTCAGGAGGGTCTCGTAGCCCTCGCGGCCGCCCCACATCACGTAGTTCTGCCCGCCCAGTCTATGCGTGGCGTCGAGGCAGGATTTCACCGTGGCCGCGGCATAGGCATAGACCTCCGGGTCGGGATTGGTCGCCGCCCCGGACATGAAACGCCGGTGGGAAAACAGGTTCGCCGTCCCCCAGAGCAAGCCGGTGCCGGTCTGCTCCATTTTCTGGCCGAAGTAATCGGTGATCTCCTCCAGCCGGGCGCGGCTTTCGGCAAAACTGTCGCCCTCGGGGCGCACGTCGGCATCGTGAAAGCAGAAATAGGGAACGTCCAGGATCTCGAACAGATCGAAAGCGGCATCGGCCTTTAGCCGCGCGCGCTCCATGCTGTCCTGTGGCTGCCAGGGCCGGATCAGGGTCTGGCCACCGAAGGGATCGCCGCCCTCCCATGCGAAGGAATGCCAATAGGCCACGGCAAAGCGCAGGTGGTCCTTCATTGGCTTGCCCAGCACGTCCTCTTCGGGATCGTAGTGGCGATAGGCGAACGCGTTGTCGCTTTGCGGGCCCTCGTAGCGGATCGGGTCGATCCCGTCGGTATCGGTCCCGGTAGTGATGAGTTCGATCCCGTCGTCGACGGTGAGCCGGTCGCCGGCCCGGGCGGCCGCAAGGGCGTTCTCGAACGACTGGTCGGTCTCGGGGACGATCGAGAACTCGAGATCGTCGTCCGCCGAGACGGGTGACTCGCGCATACCAACCGGAGGGCCTCGGGCGACAAAAACGGCGGTGGTACCGGAACCGGTCGAACGGTCGCGACCCGTCCCCGACGCCCAGAGGTGAACCCTTTTGTGCTACGGCACCGCGAGTTCGGCGTATGACGAGCGTCAAGGAGTTCCGGGTGGCGCAGGAACCGACCGGTACCGACCTCGGGCGGGGCCGGTTCGTCTTCACCGACCGGTACTCCGTCTTCGACTGGGGGGAGATGCCCGACCACGTCCCACGGAAGGGGGCGTCGCTGTGTACGATGGGTGCGCACAACTTCGAGCTGCTCGAAGACGACGGCGTCCCGACCCACTACCGCGGCGTCTACGGGCCGGACGTACGCGAGGGCGACCGCCCCGTCGGCCTCGACGCCTGTGCCGCGCCGCCGACCGCGATGGCGATCGAACTCACGCAGGTCCCGGAGCTTCCGTACCTCGGCAGCGAGTACGACTACGACGCCTACCACACCGCCGCGGGTGGGAACTTCCTGATCCCGCT
>CAJXLX010000072.1 GCA_913056335.1 uncultured Rhodothermaceae bacterium | reverse complement strand
GGGCGTCCGCCATCCTCATCACGCCCCACCGCCCCCTGGCCGAGGCCGTGCAGGAGGAAGTGGAGGCCCGGGTTCCGGACCTGCCCCGCGCCGACGTCATCGAGCAGGCCCTGGCCGACTACGGCGCCTGCGTGGTCACCGACACGATGGAGGAGGCCATCGCCCTCATGAACGAACTCGCCGTGGAGCACCTGGAGATCCACGTGGACGACCCGTGGCAGACCATGACGCGCATTCGCCACGCCGGGGCCCTCTTCCTGGGCGAGTACTCGTCCGAGCCGGTGGGCGACTACTTTGCGGGGCCGAACCACGTGCTGCCTACCGGCGGCACGGCGCGCTACGCTTCGGCGCTGCGCGTATCCGACTTCGTGCGCACGCAGTCCATCATCCAGTACTCGGCGCGGCGCCTCGCAAAAACCGGCCCCGACATCGTCCAGTTTGCCGAAGCCGAGTCGCTCCAGGCGCATGCCGACGCCATCCGTGAGCGCCTGAAGCAGCTCAACGCCTCCGCCTAACGCCTTTGCACTCACGTTTCCCCGATTGCTATGGATACTGCCTCTGCCTCCCCTGCGACTCTCGATGCCGTGATGGAGCGCATCCGCCCCGGCGTGCGCAACGAATCGCCCTACCTGGTGGGCGCGCCGCCCCGCGCCAAGGTCAAGCTGAACCAGAACGAGAGCCCGTACGACCTGCCGCCTGCGCTGAAGGCTGAGCTCATCGAGACGCTCAACGACCTGGCGTTTAACCGCTACCCGGCAGAGCAGCCGTCCGAGTTGGCGGAAGCGCTTGCCGCGCACAACGACGTATCGCCCGAGCAAGTGCTGGTGGGCAACGGCTCGAATGAGCTCACGTACCTGTTCGGTCTCGCGTTTATTGCGCCGGATACGCCGGTCGTGCTGCCCGCGCCCATGTTCTCCCTCTACGAGAAGGTGGCCCGCCTGCACGACGCCGATCTCACCACCATCCCGCCGCGCGACGACCTGCACTTCGACATCGACGCGCTCGTTGCAGCCGTAACGCGCACCGACGCGGCCATGACGGTGCTCACCACGCCGAACAACCCCACCGGGCTCGCCCTTCCGCCGTCCGATCTGGAGCGCGTGCTGCAGGCTACGCCCGGCATTGTGGTGGTCGACGAAGCCTACGTCGAGTTTAACGAGCACCCACCGGCTACCGAACTGCTCGACGCGTATCCGAACCTCATCATCCTGCGCACGCTCTCAAAAGCCTTCGGGCTGGCCGGGCTGCGGCTGGGCTATCTCATGGCGCACGAATCGGTCGTCACCGAACTCATGAAAGCGCGCCTGCCGTTCATGGTCGACCGCTTCTCAGAGGCCGTGGGCCGCACCGTGCTGCAGCATCCCGACCTGCTCAACGAGCGCGTGCAGAAGCTCAAAACGCACACGCGCCACCTGGCCGATGCACTCGCGGCGCGCTCCGACGTGACCACGGTGCCCACACAGGCCAACTTCGTGCTCTTTGCGCCGCAAACGAAGCACGCCGATGCCGTGCAAGATGCCCTGGCCGAGCATGGCGTGCTCGTGCGTAACATGGGTGGCTACGACGCGTTGCACGGCTACCTGCGTGTGTGCGCAGGCACCGAAACCGAGAACAAGGCATTTTTGGATGCGTTGGATGCCGTGCTCTGATCCACCCAACGCCCCCCACACGCGCACTCCCTGGCGCTTCCTTTTGTACTGATATTCCACGCTGTATAATGAATTTCACTCGGGTACGAATTATTGGCCTGTCCACCAGTCCGTCCAGTGGCGGCGCCTACGCGCTGGTGCTGGGCGAGGAAGACGGCAACCGGCGCCTGCCTATCATCATCGGGGCGTTTGAGGCACAGGCCATTGCACTGGAGCTCGAAAAAATCCAGCCGCCGCGTCCCATGACACACGACCTGCTGCGCGATGCTTTCGACTCGATGCAGGCCGACGTAACCGAAGTGGTCATCGACGAACTGCGCGAGGGCACCTTCTTCGCCAAGATTCGCTACAGCCACGATGGAGGCAACGACCAGCTCGATGCTCGCCCCAGCGATGCCGTTGCGCTCGCCGTGCGCGTGGATGCACCGATCTTCGTAGCCCCCGGCGTGCTCGACGAAGCGGGCATCGTGGCCGACGAAGAAGGCGCCGAAGGGGTATCCGGTCTGACTCCTGATGAGGGCAGCGCTGAGGAAGAGCTTTCTTCGGATGCAACGCCCCTCGAACGCATGGAAAAGCAGCTCGATAAGGCTATCGAAGAGGAGAACTACGAGCGCGCTGCCGAACTGCGCGACCAGATCGAACAACTCAAGAGTGAGCAAAGTCAGAATTAACCACCTGGTTCAGCACGCTGCATTCCAAGAAGCTTCGTGGAACGCCCCACGGAGCTTCTTTTTTTGTGCAGCAGTACGCACAGGCGCTCCCAACGTACCTGTTGAGGGAAAACCGACGGTCCATCACACCCCAACGTGTGTTCCGACACAGAAACGCGGTGCTGAATCCGCCAATGGGCCGCCCAAGGAGCAGCTGTGTGCCTGCACCGGTACGCCGTCCGGGCGCGCCCGTCGCTGCTCGCCCGTTGCCCCGCCGCTTGCCTTTCGCATCCACCCCAACCCACCGCCATGCCCAACACGCTCGACCCTACCGCCCGATGTTTGCCCTGGGCCGACCTGAACGCCATCCCCGCCCTTGCCGCCGACTACGCCGATGGCACTGGCACCGCCGCCTCATACTTCGCCTACGATCGCCACGACATCGGCGATCAACAGGCCGCTGCAGATGTAGCAGCCACCCGCCCCCAAGACCGCGCCGTGCTGGCCGATGTGCTCACTGAGCAGAACGCCGCCTGGGACAACGATACCGGCAGGGTGCAGGCCAACATCAATGCGCTGCGCGACCCCGATACCATTGCAGTCGTTACCGGGCAGCAAGTCGGGCTCTTCGGCGGACCGCTCTACACGCTCTACAAAACCAGCACGGCCCTGGCGTGGGCTAAGCATCTGGCCGACACCACCGGGCGCACGGTCGTGCCTGTCTTCTGGATTGAAGGCGAAGATCACGACTTCGAGGAGATCGCCCACACGCACGTGTTGGCCCGCAACGACGTGGTGAGGCTCGACTACGCCCCCGACCCGGCTCCTGCCGGACCCGTAGGTCCCCACCCGCTGGGCGACGCCATCCGTGCGCCGCTCCACGCGCTCGATGAAGCGCTGCCACCGTCCGACTTCAAACCGAGCGTCTACGGCGCCATCGCCAACGCCTATACCTCTGAGCGCACGTTAGAAGACGCCTTTGCCCGGCTCATGGCCACCTGGTTCGCCGATACCGGGCTCGTGCTGCTGAACCCCGACGACCGCCACCTCAAACAGCTGGTGCGTCCGCTCATTGCGCACGACATGGACCACAGCGCAGCAGCCGTCGAGGCCGTGCACACGGCAGGGCAGGCGCTCCAGGACGACGGCTATCACCAGCAGGTGCAGGCACGCCCGACCAACTTCTTCTGGATGGACGACGACGGCCGCTACGCCATCGATGCGAACGACGATGGCACCTTCACCCTGCGCCACGACGGACGCACCTGGAGTCGCGACGCACTGCAACGCCGCATCGATGAGACGCCTGAGCGGTTTAGCCCCAACGTGGTTACGCGTCCGCTCGTGCAAGATCAGCTGCTGCCCACGGCGGCGTACGTGGCGGGGCCGGGCGAGATTTCGTACTTCGCGCAGTATCGGGGTGTGTACGAGTGGGCAGATACCACCATGCCGCTCATTGTGCCGCGCGCCAGCATGACGCTCGTGGAGAGCAAAGTGCAGAAGGTGCTCGACAAGTACAACCTGTCCGTGCGCGACGTCGAACACCAGACTGCCGAGCAGCTCTTCCAATCGGTCGTAGTGGATGCAATGGAGGTGGATATCGACCAGACGTTTGGGCAGACCACTTCCCGTATCCACAAGGCGCTGAACGACTTAAAGCCTATGGCCGAGGCGGTGGATGCTACGCTCGGGCGCTCGGTAGAGGCGACGCGTGCAGCCGTGGTGAACGAGATGAACGACCTGAAGCAACGCGTGGTGCGAGCCGAAAAGCGTCAGCAAGACGAAGTGCGCGCACAGATTGAGAAGGTCTGCGTCAACCTCATGCCGACGCGTAATCTACAAGAGCGAACCCTGAACCCCACGTACTTCTTCAACAAGTACAGTATGGACCTGCTGGATACGATCCGCGCTCACATCGACGTGGATGACGCGTCGCACCGCCTGATTCAGTTGTAACGCCTTATTGCATCGCATCCGCTCCGCCTATGTCCGATTCGTCCCCCAACGCCCCGCTGTTTAGTCCGCTTGTCGAGCACGCCATTGAACTGGCGTCGGAGTGGCACAACGACTGTTATCGCAAGAGCCGATGGCGCGCTGAGCCCTTTGAGCAGCCCGAGCCGGTGCGGGTGCCGGTCATTGCACACCTGTCGGCAGTAGCTATGGCGGTGGCCCGGGCGGGGTGGACACCTCCGGTTGTGGCGGCGGCGTATCTGCACGATATCATCGAAGATCCCAACACGCATGGCGAGCGCATGACACCAGACGAACTGCGCGAGCTGGTGGGAGACGACGTGACGCGCCTGGTTGTGGATGTTACCGAGCCCAAGCTCGACGCGAAAGGCGATAAACTGCCGTGGCGCGTGCGCAAGGAGGCGTACGTGGAGCACCTGACCGAAGCGCCCGATGACGCCCTGGCCATCAGCCTGGCGGATAAGCATCACAACGTGTGGACGATGAACCAGACGCTGGAGCAGGGCATCGATATCTTTACCCCGGCACCCGGACGCACGGCGCTGAGTGCGGGCCCCGAGCAGCAGTGCTGGTTCTTACATGCAGTGCTCACCGAAGCCGCTACCCGTGCAACCGAGCAACTGGATCCGCTCCGCAAGGGACTGCACGCCGAATACCGCCGCCTGGCGCATCTCACCGATACCGATGCCCCGGCAGTGTAGCCGTGGTACCGTCCCAGGGCCGCTCGACGGCGCCTCCTCTTTTTTGTATCCGAAATAACCCCGTATGTCCGATCCGAACACCGAGCCGCGCCAGTCCACACTCGCCATCTTGAAGCGGCTGTGGGGCGTGCTGGCTCCGTACAAAGCGCGGGTGCTGTCGCTGGTCGCGCTGATTAGCTTCACCGCGGCGCTTGAAGCCGTCGGACCGCAGTTTGTGCGCTACGCCTTTGACACGGTCATTCCGGAGGGCAATGCGGAGCTTTTCCTGTGGTTTGCAGCGGCGTTTGCTGGATTCTATCTGTTCCGTGCCGTCATTGAGTACGCAGGCATGTACTGGAGCTTTGCCCTCACGCAGCACGTAGTGAGCGATGTACGCATGGATGCGTACAACCACCTCATGACGCTGCCCGTATCGCGCTTCTCGAACGAGCAGTCAGGATCGCTCAGCTCGCGTGTGGTAAGCGACCCGAATGCGCTGGAGGGCATGATTCAGGCCGCAGCGTCGCGCCTGTCGGGCCAGTTGGTCGCGATTCTGGTGGTGGCGGCGATCCTCATTGTCATGAACTGGCAACTGGCGCTGGTGAACCTGGTGGTGCTGCCGCTCATGGCGGTCATCACGTATCACTACCAGGAGCCACTGCGCGAAGCCTCGCGCGACATCCGCGAGACGGTGGCGCGCCTCACCGCCACCTCCACCGAAGCCATCTCCAACATCCGTGTCGTAAAAGCCTTTGTGGGCGAAGATCAGGAGCGCCAGCGCTTCGGACAGCAGAATCAGGCCTACGTTGATCTCAACCTGGACCGCCGCAAAGACGTGGGCAAGATGGAGGGATTTGTTAACATCACAGCCAACTACGGACTGGGCGCGCTCCTTGTAATTGGCGGCTGGATGGTCGTGGGCGACACGCTCACGCTGGGCGAACTTACGGCGTTCATCATGTACCAGCGCCAGCTGCAGGGTCCGGTTAAGTCCGTCATGTTCTTCAACGACAAGCTGCAGTCGGGCATGGCCGCGCTGGAGCGCCTGTCGAACCTGATGGATGCAGAGCCGGAGTCAGGAGGATCCAAAACTGATGTGCCTGCCGGAACGATTGCGCTTAACGACGTCCGCTTTACGTATCCAGATGCGAAGGAACCTGCGCTGCGTGGCGTATCGATGCAGATTCCGCATGGGGAGACAGCGGCTCTGGTGGGCTCCTCGGGCGCAGGCAAAAGCACCGTGGCCAACCTGATTGGGCGCTTCTGGGACCCGCAAGATGGCGCTGTGACGCTCGACGGGCACGACCTGCGCACATTCGACCTGAAGGCGCTGCGCCGCAAGATCGCGCTCGTACCGCAAGATCCAACCCTATTTTCGGGCACGGTGGCTTCCAATATCTGCTATGCTGAACCCAACGCTACCGACGCCGACGTGCAGCGCGCCGCGCGCATGGCTAACGCCCACGCGTTCATCCAGGCGCTCCCCAACGGCTACGACACCCAGGTGGGCGAGCGGGGCGTCCGGCTCTCGGGCGGACAGAAACAGCGCGTGGCCATTGCCCGCGCCATCTTGAAAGAGGCGCAGGTCTTGCTTCTGGATGAGGCGACCTCAGACCTCGACAGCGAGTCGGAAGCGGTCATTCAGGATGCGCTCGATGGTCTCTTTGCTCGCGGCGACGGCCTCACCTCCGTGGTCATTGCGCACCGCCTGAGCACGATCGAAGCCGCCGATACCATTCTTGTGATGGAAGACGGACAGCTGGTCGAATCCGGCACGCACGACCGGCTCTTGGCCGAGGGCGGGCGCTACGCCGAACTGTGGACGCTGCAGCACCGACGCAACGAGGCCACTCGGCCCGAGCAGGCGTAATGCCCACGCAGGCTCCTGCGTTGGACACGTCTTATTCGTAAACTGTCATCCTGAGCGGAGCGGCTCCGAAACGGAGACGCGCAGCCGAAGGATCTCCTGCACTTTCGGCATAACCCTGCACCCAACAGGCACCCGCCAACCGATCAAGGGACGGTTCGGCTTCGCTCACCATGACATGTTTGTAGAGGCTGTAGATGCGGCCCGTTGTGTAGCGTGAGACTGGAACGTCTTGCGCGTTGGCGATCTGTCACTCTGCCGCCCGCAGAATCCGATACGCATGCGGCGCGAGGGTGAAGCGATCAGGAGTGAGCGACTCGCCCGAGAACACATCCGTCCAGGGGCGCCCCTGATGGTTCGCCGGCAGGTCGATGCGGACCTCGGCATTCCGCACATTGATCGCGATGAGCAGTTCCTCCGCATCCGCTACGCGCCGGTAGAGCAGAGCATCGTCGGCGTTGGGCGTGAGGATGTCGAGCGTGCCGTGCTGCAGCGCATCGCTTTCGGTGTAGACATCCATGTATTCGGTGTAGAACGGCAGCAGAGTGGAATCGGACGAAACGTTCCAGTCGTAGGGGGTGGCCTCGAAGAACGGAACGGGCGCTTGCACGCCCAACTCTTGTCCGTTATAGATCAGCGGTACGCCCGGCAGCGTGGTGGCAAAGACAAACGCCGTCTTCGAGCCTTCCAGGCCGTCAAAGAGCGCCGGTGGCGGGGCATCCCAGGCGGTTTCGTCGTGGTTGGTGGAGAAGCGCATGCGCAGCGCGCTGTCGGGGAGATCGTCCTCGACGGATTCGATAGTTTCCACCAGTTCCGAGAGCGAGCGCTCCTCCTCCCAGGTCTGTACCATCTCGCCGTAGAACGGCCACGCGTACGTCAGGTCGAACCCAGCTTCGTGCATAGCCGGGCTCTCATCTTCCGCCAGCATGAACACCGGATCTTTGACCGCTTCGAGCGAGTCGATGGCGCGCGTCCAGAAGTCCTGGGGCACCAAGCCTGCCACGTCGGCGCGGTAGCCATCGATGTCGTACTCACGGACCCAGTACTGCATCATCGCGATCATCTCGTTGCGCAGCTGCGGGTTGTCGTAGTCGAGCTGCACCACGTCGGTCCAGTCGGTCGTGTCGCCGTCCATCACGGGCATCGTGAAGCCGTTGAGGGGGCCGTCTTCGTACCACTCGGGGTGTTCGTCGAGCCACGGGTGATCCCAGGCGGTGTGATTGGCCACCAGGTCAATGATCACACGCATGTCGCGGGCGTGAGCCGAATCGACAAACGCGCGGAAGTCGGCCTCCGAGCCATAAGCGGGGTTTACAGCATAGAAATCGCGGATGGAGTACGGCGAGCCGAGCGGCCCAATGTCGGTCTTGGCCCGCTCCTCGCCAATGGGATGGATGGGCATCAGCCAGATGGTGTTGACGCCCAGCTCGTCGAGGTGATCAAAGCGCGCCATCGCGCCTCGAAAGGTGCCTTCCTCCGAGAAGTCGGGGATGAACATCTCGTAGATGACCGCATCGTGCACCGAAGCGGAGTCCGACGGGGATGCGGAGGGAGTGTCGGGCGGCGTCTCCGTGTTGCATCCAACAACCAGCAGAAGAGCAAGAAGCAGCACCGCACCAAACGCGCGGAGTGATGCACAGCGGGTAGGCATAGACGACAGCAGGATCGTGGCGAAAAGCGCAGCGAGTTAGGCGTGGATTTGAATATACGATCCAGCTGGGACGCTGTCTACCCGCGCCTTAAATTGTACTGCAGCTGCTACGACAGCCCCAGCACCATATCCATGATACGCCCTTCGAGGCGGTACACGCGGTCTTCGTCGTTAGCGGCCAGGGCGTGCTTCATTTTGGTGATAAGCCCGCGCAGCTTGTCTTTTTCGTTGGGATGCATGTGCCCGCTGTTGAGCTCCGACTCGGCCATGTCGAGGAGCGACTTGACATCCGAAAAGTAATCTGAGTTTGTCCAGGCAGATTCGTCAGGGACAGCGGGTTCGGAGGGGGGGCTGCTATTTGAAGACGCCTCTGACGCGTCTGTGGCACCGGCGTCTTCTGCTGTGTCAATGCCGCTCAGCCAGTCCACATCGTCCCATTCGGTCGAAGGGGCCGATGCGGAGCGCGCCGAGTCAGACGCAGGGGCAGCGTGCGTGGCTTCCACCTTCTCGCGTGAACGGGCCACCGCGGCATCGTCGAGCCCGGCGTGGGCCTGGAACGTGTGTTCGATATCGGTGCCGGGGAATGTCACCGAAATGTCGAGCATGCCATCGGGATTGTACACGTATGTCACTTCGATGTCGTCGCCGTTGGTTTCCGGCGGAATGTCGATGGTGCGGCGGTCGAGGCGCGTGAAGCCCTCGGCCTCGTTGGGGCGCTCCTCGATCTCGGCCTGGAGCGAATCGGACTGCGAGTCTCGCTGATACACGGCCAGCGTAATAGACTCCTGGCCCTCTACAGCAGTGGTATACTCGCGCGTGTGCTTCTTAGAGACCTTACTGTTCGTAGGAATGATCTCAGAGTACTGGCCATCCACCAGCTGCCCGTAGTCGCGGCGCACGACCACGGTGCCCAGCGAGAGCGGGCACACGTCTTGGATGGTGCGATCGGTAGTGCCGTCGAGCATCGCGGTTTGGACTGCAGCGCCCAGGGCAATGGCCTTGTCGGGGTCGATCTGCTTGTGAGGCACCAGGCCCATCACCTGCTCCACGAACTGCTGCACAAACGGGATGCGACTGGTTCCGCCGACCATGAGCACCCGGTCGATGTCCGCATGGTCGAGATTAGCATCGGCAAGGGCCTTGTTGATGGCGGCTTCAGTCTGCTCCACCATGGGGCGGATGAGCTCCTCGAAGGTTTCGCGCCGGACATCCACCTGCAAGTTAATCGGCTCGCCGTCTTTCACCATAAAATACGGGATGTTGACCGTAGCGTGTGTGCTCACGCTCAGGTCTTTCTTGACGGCCTCGCAGGCAAAGAGGAGGCGGTAGTAGTTGCCTGAATCTTTGGCAATGGACATGTCGTGCTCCGCTTCGAACTTCGAGGCGACGTGGGCCACGAGCGCCTGGTCGAAATCCTTGCCGCCCAGACTGGTATCGCCCGAAGACGCCTTCACGTCGATCACCGTGCCCCTGTACTCTACAATCGACACATCGAAAGTGCCGCCGCCGAAGTCGTACACGAGCATCGTTTCGTTATCGAGATCTTCCTCGTAGCTATACGAGAGCGCGGCGGCGGTGGGCTCGTTGATGATGCGCTCGACCCGCATGCCTGCAATTTCGCCAGCCTGCTTGGTCGCGCGGCGCGCCGGATCCGGGAAGTTGGCTGGCACCGTAATGACGCAGCGGTCCACCGTTTCCCCAAGCTGCTGCTCGGCACTCTTCTTGAGATGCGTTAGGATCTGGGCGGAGACCTCGGCGGGGGTGAACCGCTGCTCGCCTACGGTGAACTCCACGTCCTCGCGCATGTAGCGCTTCACCTGCTCCACAACGAGTTCGGGATCGGACTGCGCGATGGACTTTACGCCCTCGCCCACGACGGGCTGATTGGTCTTCTGGTCGAACCCGAAGTACGAATCGATGATCTCGTGGCCGCGTGCATCTTTGAGGATGCGGGGGCCTTCCTTCTCATCGAAGATTGCAATCTCGGATGTGGTAGTGCCCAGATCAATGCCAACAATTGCCATACAGACGTACGGAAAGCGATGATGAAAACCAACTGATAACGACCTACA
This sequence comes from uncultured Rhodothermaceae bacterium, assembly GCA_913056335.1. Lineage (GTDB taxonomy): Bacteria > Bacteroidota > Rhodothermia > Rhodothermales > Salinibacteraceae > Longimonas. The sequence goes on along the minus strand of CAJXLX010000072.1, from coordinate 5,138 downwards.
GCCCATGCTGTGGAAAAGAAGAGGCGGGAGCAAGTTTCCAGATGGTTACTCATGCCCCGCAGATTCCCACGGACTTGGGCATGTGAAACCGTTATTGCAAAGGGACGCGCCTTACTGCCACCTGAAAGGGAAGATGGTTCCGCCGAATGCCATTTGGCAGCTGACCTCTGCTCATCATAACACCAACTCCGTGGTCTGTCATCTTGAGCGCAGCGGCTCCGTCTCGGAGGCGCGCAGCCGAATCGAGCGATCTCCTACGCCCCCGCCACAACCTTGCACCCGATGGCGCTTGCCAACTGAGCGGGAGATGGTTCGACTCCCGGCTCCTTCGTCGCCGTCCGCTCACCATGACATCTTTTAGGAAAGCTGTCATCTTGAGTGAGGCGCAGCCGAATCGAAAGATCTCCCCCACTCCAGCAGCGCCTCGCACCCTGGCGGGCGTTTGCTAAACGAGCCGGAGATGGTTCCCCCGACAGCGGTCGGGACTCCTGCGTCGGACTTTGCTCCTCATGACAACTGTCCGCAAGGTGTCATCCTGAGCGCGGCCGAAGGATCTCCTCCACGCTTGGCAGCAGCCTTCACCGTGCCAGGCGGCTTCACGCATGAGGCCAAATGTCATAGACACGCATAGGCACGGGAGCTGCATCGGAGTGGGGGCGCAGCTTTTGACTTTCGCATCCCTCTAAAAAAACATGGTGTTGCTTGCTATACTGCTTCAGCCGCTACGCGGGGTTTGGTGGCTTCGGTGAGGAGGATGCCGGTAGCCACGGAGACGTTCAGGCTGTCGGCGGGGCCGCGCATGGGAATGCGGGCGAATGCATCGCACGCCTCGGCAACCGGGTACGAGAGGCCGCTGCCTTCGCTGCCCATTACAAGGGCAATGGGGCGGTCCCAGTCCGTTTCCCACATGGAGTCGGACTGCTTCTGCTGCGCGCCCACAACCCAGTAGCTGCGTTCTTTCAGCGAGATGAGCGTCTCGGCCAGGTCGCTGCACCGGGCAATGGGGATGCGCAGCGCGGTGCCGGCGCTGGCTTTAATGGCGGGGGTGGTAAGCGGAGCCATGCCGCTGTTGGGCACGATCACGCCGCTTACGCCAGCCGCTACGGCACAGCGCAGCATGGCGCCGAAATTGCGGGTGTCGGTCACATGATCAATGACGAGCAGGAGCGGCTTCTGCGCTTGCACATCGTCCCACGTGGGCGCGACCTGCTCCATGAGCGCGTTCACCGTGAGGTATGACACCGGGGCGCCCCACGCCACCATGCCCTGATGCGCGGCGCCGTCGGCTTCGTGGTCGAGTCGCTTCTGGGGCACGTACTGCACGGGCACCGAGGCCGCCTCGGCCAGCGAGCGCACCGCGTCGGCATCGGGCCCGGAAAGGGCGTGGCGCATCATGACCTTATCGATGGAAGCGGGGCTGCGCTCCAGCGCCTCAAGGACGGGCTGGCGGCCAATGATGCGGGAGCGGGTTGCGTCGGGGGAAGCCATGCGGGACAGCGATTGATCTAAAATAGGTTGGATACGCACGTACCCACGGCTTTGCGGGTTGATTCTAAGGCTTAACGGCGTTAAGTTAGTCCTCGACTATTCTTCGCCCCAACCTGCTTTGCTCTCATGGCCGATTCGCTTGACGCCCGCACCCCTGTTTTCATTGACGGCGGACGCCTTCCGTTTCAGCGTTCGGGCACCGGATACGTCGATCTGATGGCGTACGACATGGGCCGCATGGCGCTGAAAGGGCTGCTGATGCGCACGGGGTTCGACGCCTCGACCATCGACCGGGTTATTATGGGCACGGTGGTGCAAGACGTAGAGACGAGTAACGTGGCCCGCGAGTCGGCGCTGGCGGCGGGCATCCCGAACACGGTACCCGCGCACACCGTCACGCAGGCCTGCATCTCCAGCAACCAGGCGGTCACGTCGGGCATGGATTTGATTCGTGCCGGACAGGGCGATGTGGTCGTGGCCAGCGGTACGGAAACGCTTTCCGACCCGCCGATTCGGGTGCGGCGTCCGCTACGCAAGAAGCTGTTTGAGGCGCGTAAGTACAAGTCGCCCCAGGAGTTTCTGTCGCTCGTGAAGGATTTGAGTCCGTCAGATCTGCTGCCGGAATCGCCGTCGATTGCGGAGTTCTCGACCGGCGAGGTGATGGGCGAGAGTGCCGACAAGCTCGCGGCGATGTTCGGCGTCTCGCGCGAGGAGCAGGACGAGTACGCGTTGCTTACGCATCATCGCGCGGCCGCTGCGCAAGAAGACGGGCGGATCGACAAGGAGCTCTTTCCGGCCAGTGTGCCGCCGGACTTTGAGCCGATCACGAAAGACAACGTCGTGCGCCCGGATACCACGTTGGAGAAGCTCTCCGGCCTCAGTCCGGCCTTTGTGAAGCCATTTGGCACCGTAACCGCAGGCAACAGTTCGGCACTAACCGATGGCGCGTCGGCATCGCTCATTATGAGTCACGAATACGCCCAGTCCGAAGGCTTCACGCCCCGTGCCGCCCTACGCGAGTATACCTACGTGGCACAGGACCCGGGAGCCGAGCTTCTGCTTGGTCCGGCGTATGCCATTCCGCAGGTGCTCGACGCGGCAGGCATGACACTTGCCGACATCGATGTGATTGAGCTGCACGAAGCCTTCGCCGGACAGGTCCTCGCGGTGCTGGAAGCGTTGGCATCGGATCGCTTCGCCGAGGAGCACCTGAACCGGTCCGAAGCCGTAGGCCGCGTGGACATGGATATCCTGAACACGCGAGGCGGCTCGGTCTCGCTGGGCCATCCGTTTGGCGCGACCGGTGTGCGGCTCGTGACGACAGCAGTGAACCGCCTTTACGAAGAAGACGGCCAGTGGGCCCTCGTTAGTGCCTGCGCCGCGGGCGGACAAGGCCACGCCTTGCTTATTGAGCGGGTGTAACCATGACCTGCTCATGGTAGCTCGCACGGGACGTTCCAGTCCCGTGCTACTGCATATGATGTATGCCATAGCCGGAGATTGCTTGCATCTACGGCGGAATCGCCCCAGGAAAAATTTTGATCAGGGAGCTATCGCTTAGCGTCTGCCTACTCCCCCTTATTTGATCGAAGAGAACGGGGCAGAGCCCCTAAACGGCCCCATCACGAGGCGGAGCCTCGCGACGAGATAGCAAAACAGCTCCGCTCCCATATCCTCCTTTTAATCCATGCCTGAACTTGCCATGCCTGCAACCCTCGACACCGACCTGCTCCGCACCGACCTTGACGACGGCGTGCTCACTGTCTGGATTGACACGCCCGATGCACGGGTGAACACCATCGACGAAGCGATGATTGCGGCGTTTGAGGCGGTGATCGATGCGGCAGAGACGACGCCCGAGGTCGAGGCGCTCGTCTTTATCAGCGGCAAAGACGACACGTTCATCGCTGGGGCCGACCTCGACATGCTGAAGGCGTTTGAGCAGCCCGCCGATGTGCGAGCGCTCTCGCGCCGGGCCCATGCGCTACTCGAACGGCTGCAAGCGCTCGATGCGCCCTCGGTGGCGGCTATCCACGGGGCAGCCATGGGGGGCGGACTCGAAATGACGCTCGGCTGCACGTATCGTATCGCCACGACCAGCTCGAAGACACAGATGGCGTTTCCGGAGGTGAAGCTCGGCCTGTTGCCCGGGGGAGGCGGAACGCAGTACTTGCCGCGGCTGGTGGGCCTGCAGCAAAGCCTGCCGCTCCTGCTCACTGGTAAGACGACCTATCCGAAGAAGGCCAAGCGCATTGGGCTGGTGGATGCGCTGACCCACGGGCCCGGACTGCACCAGGCGGCCCAGAAGGCTGCCCGCCAGCTGGCCGACGGCACGCTCACGCCCGATCGCCCCAGCGACTGGACCGACCGCCTGCTCGAAAGCAATCCACTCACGCGGCGCGGGGTGTACTGGAAAGCGGGGCAAGACACCGAGAAGGAGACACGCGGCAACTACCCAGCCCCACCACGCATCATTGAATGTGTAAAAACGGGCCTCGAACACGGACTGGAAGCCGGGCTGGATGCCGAGGCCACCGCCTTTGGTGAATTGGTCTTCACGCCCGAATCCAAAGCGCTCGTTAGCCTCTTTTTTGCGAAGCGCCAGGCCGACACCAACGACCACGCCAGCGATGCGCGTCCGGTGCAGCGCATGGCCGTGCTCGGGGCCGGACTCATGGGTGCGGGCATTGCCGACGTGAGTGCGCGCGACGGACTCGACGTGTTCGTGAAAGACGTGGATCTGGAGCGCGCCAGCGCCGCCCGCAAGCATATCTATAAGACCGCGTCGAAGCGCAAAAAGAAAGGCATTATCTCGTCGTTCGAGCGCGACACGCTCATGGAGCGCATCCAGCCGGTCGGGTCATATGATGCGCTGGCGCCTGCCGATCTGATTATTGAGGCGGTGCCCGAAAGCATCAACCTAAAGCAGAGCGTACTGGCGGATGTGGAGGCGGTCGTCTCCGACGAGTGTGTGATCGCCAGCAATACGTCGTCGATTCCGATCGCCGATATTGCCGCCAATGCCGAGCGCCCCGAGCGCGTGCTGGGGATGCACTACTTCTCGCCCGTCGAGAAAATGCCGCTGCTGGAGATCATCGCCACCGAATCCACCAGCAAAGAAGCCGTGGCCACCGCCTACGAGGTGGGGCTGCGGCAGGGGAAGTCGGTGATCGTGGTGAACGACGGCCCCGGCTTCTACACCACGCGGATTCTGGCGCTCTACATGAATGAGGCGCTGCTCTTGCTCGACGAAGGGGCCGACGCGCTGCAGGTAGAGCGCGCGATGAAGGACTTCGGATTTCCGATGGGTCCGTATGAGCTGTTCGACCTGGTGGGCATCGACGTAGCGGCGAAGATTACCGAGGTGATGGGCCGCTACCTGCAGGGCGACCGCTACCGCATCAGCGAGGCGGCGTCGCCGGTGGCCGAGGCGGGGCTGCACGGCCAGAAGACGAAGCGGGGCTTCTACACGTACGAAGGCAGCGGCTCCGACCCGAAGCGCGGCGACTTCAACCCGAGCATCTACCGCTTCTTTGGTGGATCCGACCGCGCAGACATCGACCCAAAAGCGGTGCAGCAGCGCTTGGCGCTGACGATGGTGAACGAGGCGCTGCGCTGCTTGGACGAGGACATCCTGCGGAACCCGGTTG
>CAJXLX010000071.1 GCA_913056335.1 uncultured Rhodothermaceae bacterium | reverse complement strand
ACAAGTACCCGATCATCTCGATCGAAGACTGTATGTCTGAAAACGATTGGGACGGCTGGAAGACATTAACCGAGCTGCTAGGGAAGAAAGTCCAACTGGTGGGCGATGATCTGTTTGTGACCAACACAAAGATCCTCAAGCAAGGCATCGATCAGAATATTGCCAATTCGATCCTCATCAAAATCAACCAAATCGGCACGTTGTCAGAAACATTTGCCGCTATTGAAATGGCCAAGCGAGCTGGTTACACGGCAGTGGTCTCACATCGATCAGGCGAGACGGAAGACTCGACCATTGCCGATATTGCAGTGGCAACCAATGCCATGCAGATCAAGACTGGTTCCATGTCGCGTTCAGACCGCATGGCCAAATACAACCAGTTGTTGCGTATCGAGGAAGAGCTCGCCGAGGTGGCGAGTTATCCTGGTCGCGACGCCTTCTACAACTTGCGCTAGAAGCCAGCGCCATGCGGCTGATCTTTCTGACGCTGCTGGTGCTGTTTGCCTTGATCCAATATCCGTTATGGTTGGGTCAAGGTGGCTGGTTCGCTGCGTGGGATTTAGAGTCAGAGGTGGCGCAACAACAAGAGGTCAATGAGGGCTTACGTGCTCGTAACCAGGCGATGCAAGCTGAAGTTGATGACTTGCGTTCAGGCACCCAGGCTAGTGAAGAGCGCGCCCGACGTGAACTAGGCCTCATGCAAGATCAAGAAGTGTTCATTCAAATCCTACCCGAATCAGATTAAGCTGGTTAACGCAGTTAAACCGTGATTTTTGCTGGTGATTGCTGTCACGGCAAGGAAACGCATCGTGGCCCGAGTCTGCGATGACTTTGCATGATGGCTTGATGTGTCAGCTTGTATATCACTGGGTGATACACGTGACGCACCCAAGGGCTCAGTGCTTGGCTTTGAATCACGACCTCCACATTAAGCGTGTTGGCCTGAAATATTGTTTTACCGCTACGCGGCCCACGCCCGCCGGGTAGACCACGCCAAAAAGTGTAGCGGCAATGCGATGCACGTAGTCCTTGGCGGTACAGAGCAGCGGACTCACGGCGAGTCCGCCCACCAGCAGCCCGCCAGCAAGCACCCACAGCGGCGGGTGCAGCACCGTCATCGCGAGCGCGGCGGTGAGCGTAACCCCCAGCGGATACAGCGGAGCCGCGTTGGTTGATGCCGCCAACTGATAGTATTCGAGTTGAGCGGCCAGGGCAATGAGCGCCATAACGGCTCCGAATGCATAACCGCCCAGGTACACTGTGCCCAGAAAGAGCGGTGCCGCCAGAAGCCCTGTCCCAATGCGCTGCTGTAGCTCAGTCACAGATATTGAAGAAAGGAGAGAGGATCGTGCTTACGCGTCGTTGTCGTCGTCTTCGTCGGGGACGCTCAGGTCGGTGCGGTCGTAGCCAGAGTCAAGGCGCGCCTCGTCATCGGGGCTGTGGGCGTCGGGGGCGTTCGGATCGGCGGCGAGGGCGGCTTCCTCCAGTTCCGCGTCGGTGAGCTTCTCTTCGAGGACCGCGCGGGCAGCCTCGGCATGGTCGGGGGGAACGAGTACGTTCACCTCGGCCAGATCACTTACGTTTAGGTTGAACGCATGATCGCGCTGTGTGAGCACCACCGCGGGGATGCCGCTGTCGTCGAGGCGATCGCGCACGATATCGGCTTCGTAGTCGGTGCCCGAGCTAAAGATCGGAATCCAGTTTTCGTATTTGGCCATAAGACGGCAGACTTGTCAGGAAAAATGGCACATGCTCAGAACAGCCTTGCGCTCTGCTCGCGTAACAGCGCGGGCCGTGCATGGCGTAGCAATGCATAGGGTATCCATGCAATGAACACATCCGATGGGAGATCCCGGCCCCAGATTGATCGGACAATTTAGAGGAAGGCCGGGCTTCATCGATATTAACAGGAACAAAACCCGGCCCGATTCGCATTATGCTCGTAGCAAAACATGCATAGCCATGCGCGCTCGTAGCTCAGTTGGATAGAGCGTTGGATTCCGGTTCCAGAGGCCGGGGGTTCGAATCCTCCCGAGCGCACCATGCACCCCTTGTTGGGCTTCTGCCCAGCGAGGGGTTTTGCTTTTGGGGAATGTTTAGCTTTGGGTAGAGACACGGCGCGCCGCGTCCCTACAAGCATATAATCTCCCTGAAGCGAACGGTCCCCCGTTCGCTCGCACCCCAGACGACTTCCGCTCGACATGACCTCGTGGTTGGGCCCGACACGTCTGACAGATGCTACGACGCCTCTTTCGCAGGTGACAGGTCGATGATGAGGGCCATGATGCCTACCACAATCTGCAGCAGCCCCCACGTGCCGTCATACCAGTGGACGACCGCGCTGTACCACAGCGTAAAGGTGGGCGCGAACAAAAAGCCAACAATGGGCCACCAGATGGTGGCGAACACGCCCACAAACCAGTTGGAGAAGAAGTACAGCACAACGATTGCGCCGCGGGGGAGCACCAGTGCAAGGGCAGCAAAGAGACAGGGCATATCGCAGGAGTAGCGTAGGGAGGAGGATATATGCAGCGCGTTATGCTCGACGCGGCGTTACGAACGTTACTGAGGTCAGGAAAGCCACGCGCAGAGTGAAAAGCAAGTAGCACCCGTCTGAACCACAAGACATCCGCTGGAGCACATGCCACCGAGCTCCTCTCAGGTGGAGTCATCCCGAGCGCAGTCAAGGAATCTCCGCCACGGTTGGTAGTGCCCTCTTCGCCTCCAGATGCGACAATGCTGCCTAAAACAGAGCGGGCTGTTGTAGTTGGGGGCGTGCGCTTTGTATTATGAAATGCGCATTCGCATCTACCGATCAAAGTACTGCTTTATGATACGCTGGCACGGATTGGACATTGAGGCTGAGGGTACCGGCATCTCGAAACCGCTCAGTCGGCAGGTAAACTTGCTGGGCCACATGCTGGGGGAGGCCACGCGGGCCCACCTGGGCGATGCGGTGTTTGAGCGCGTCGAGCAGTTTCGGGTGCAGTGCAAGAAGGCCGTCGAAGCGGGCGATCCGGCTCCTCGTGAGGCTGTGGCTGATGCGATGGCCGACCTGTCGACGGAAGAGCTCAAAGACCTGCTGCACGTTTACACCACGTTCTTTCATCTGGTCAACCAGGCGGAGCAGCGTGAGATCATTCGCATTAACCGGGAGCGCGCGCGGCATTCGGGTCCGGCAGACTGGCCGCTGGGGCCGGGATCGAGCAACGGCTACACGCCCAAACCGCGCCCTGAATCCATCGAGGCCGCGATCAAGACGCTGCACGAAGAAGGCGTTCCGCTTGAGGAGGTCGGCTCCATTCTGCATCAAATTGATGTGCAGCCGACGCTCACTGCGCATCCGACCGAAGCCCGCCGCCAGACCGTGCTGCACAAGCAGCGTGACATTGCCAAGCAGCTTACGGTGCTCCACTCGACGGAGGCCACGCCCGACGAACGCGCCGAAGCGCTCGACACGCTCTATGCGCACATCGTCTTCTTGCTGGGCACCGACGAAATCCGCGCTGCCCGCCCTACCGTGCGCGACGAGGTGCAGCAAGGCCACTACTTCCTGTACAGCACGATCTGGGATACGGTGCCGCGCATCCACAAAGATGTGCAGCACGCGCTCCGCAGCCACTACGGCGACACCGCCAATGTGCCTGCGTTCCTGAAGTATCGCTCCTGGATTGGCAGCGATCGCGATGGGAATCCCAATGTAACCCCCGACGTGACGCGATGGACGTTCCAGCGTCAGCGCCGCAAAACGCTTGTGCACCTGCACGACGAACTGACCGACCTGCGCGATGAGCTCAGCCTGTCGAGCCGCCAGTACGGGCTGCCCGACGTGCTGCGGGATTCGCTGGAGGCCGACCGTGCCAACGACCGCTTGCCCGATGCGCTGGCCGACCGCTACGACCGCGAGCCCTATCGCGAAAAGGTGAGCTACATGATGGCGCAGGTGGAGCATCTCCACGACGCCAGCACCTACGACACACTCGACGCCTGTCGCCTCGACCCGCGCACCGACGCGTATCGCCCCGACGATCTGCTTGCCGACCTCGACGTGCTTGTGGAGAGCCTGGAAGCGCAGGGCTTTGCCGATGCCGCGACGACCGGACAGCTACACCGGGTGCGCGTGCTGGTGCAGACCTTCGGCTTCCACCTGGCCGCCCTCGACGTGCGCCAGCACAGCAAGATCCACGAGTCGGCGGTGGGGGCGATGCTGAAGGCCGCAGGCGTGACTGACGACTACGCCGCGCTCTCCGAAGATGAGAAGCTGGCCATTCTGACCGATGAACTCACCAACCCGCGTCCGCTTCTGCGCAGCTTCGAGGACCTGCCCGACGACGCGGCCACCCTGCTGGAGGTGTTCGAGTTGCTGCACACCATCCACCAGATCGATGACAACGCGGTGGGCAGCTATATTGTGAGCATGACGCATTCGGTGAGCGATGTGCTGGAGCCGATGCTCCTGGCCAAGGAAACCGGCTGGGGCACGCACACCGATGCGGGCTTTCAGGCGCCGCTCGACTTTGTGCCGCTCTTCGAGACGATCGACGATCTGGCGCAGGCCCACGAGCGCATGATCGACCTGTACACGCACGAGGCATACGGTCCGCACCTGCAGGGCCGCGACCACTTCCAGGAAGTCATGCTCGGCTACTCCGACAGCAACAAAGACGGCGGCTACTGGATGGCAAACTGGGCCCTGCATCAGGCCATTGACCGCCTGGGCCAGACCGCCAACGACTACGATGTGGATCAGCGCCTCTTTCACGGGCGCGGCGGCAGCGTAGGGCGCGGGGGCGGACACACGCATCAGGCCATTCGCGGCTTGCCCGCCAGCGTGCATAACGGGCGGATTCGATTCACCGAGCAGGGTGAGATCATCTCGTTCCGATACGGACTGCCCGAAATTGCCCGGCGGCATGTGGAGCAGATCGTGAATGCCATGATCACCACCACGGCTCTTCCGCGTCCCGAAGCGCCGCACCACGACGACGAGGTGGAGGCCGTGCTCAACACCCTCGCCGAAACCGCCCAGACCGCCTACCGCGACCTGATTGACGACGACGCGTTCTGGTCGTGGTACACGCAGACCACCCCGATTGAGCACATCAGCCAACTGCCGATTGCCTCGCGCCCCGTCTCGCGCTCCGACGATGACGACGTCGCGTTCGATGACCTGCGCGCCATCCCGTGGGTGTTTGCGTGGACGCAGACGCGCTTCAACGTGCCCGGCTGGTTTGGTACCGGTATTGGCATGGCCGAAGCGATGCGCCAGCACGACAATGCCCGCGAGATCCTGCAGCGCCTCTACCGCACCTGGCCGTTCTTCCGGGGCGCACTCGACAGCGCCCAGCGCGAAATGGCCCGCGCACGGCTCTCCATTGCTGACACCTACGCCGCCGAAGGGCCCGATGCGCCGTTCCCCGAGCACCTGCACGAGGACTTCGAGGCTGCCGAGGCTGCCCTGCTCGACCTGACCGGACAGCGCCAGTTGTTTGACAACAGTCCGGTCTTGCAGAAGTCCATTCGTCTGCGCAACCCGTACACCGATGTGCTGAACCTGGTGCAGATCGAACTCATGAAGCGCCACCGCACGGCATCCAGCAACGGCTCGGAAGAGGAAGAAGCGCTGCTGCAAGAGGCGCTCCTGCTCAGCATCAACGGCATTGCGGCCGCCATGCAGAGCACGGGGTGATCAGGACCAACCGCAGGACTCCAACCATTTCTGTCTCCACTACTTCCTGATAGATCCCACCCATTAGTTATGCGCGGTATTGTGCTGGCCGGTGGACGCGGCACGCGTCTCTATCCGGCCACCGAGGCGCTGAGCAAGCAGCTTCTGCCGGTCTACGACAAGCCGATGATCTACTACCCGCTGTCGGTACTCATGCTGGCAGGCATACGGGACATCCTCATCATCACCACGCCGCACGACCGTCCACGCTTCGAGGCGCTCCTGGGCGATGGTGCGCCGTGGGGGCTGAATCTCTCGTACGCCACGCAAGACGCCCCCCGCGGCATTGCCGACGCGTTTCGTATTGGGTCCGGTTTCATTGGAGATGCGCCGGTTATGCTCATTCTGGGCGACAACCTGTTCTATGGCGATGGCCTGCGGCAGCGCCTGCACCACGCGGCCTCCACCGTGGAAGGCGGGACTATTTTCGGCTATCCGGTACGCGACCCCGAACGCTACGGCGTAGTCGACTTCGACGCCGACGGCACGGTCACCGACATCATCGAAAAACCCGACGTGCCGCCCTCCAACACCGCGGTAACCGGACTCTACCTATACACCTCAGATGTGGTCGACGTAGCGGCGAATCTCACACCGTCCGATCGGGGCGAGTTGGAGATCACCGATGTGAACCGGGCCTATTTGCAGCGCGGCACGCTCACCGTCGAGCGCTTTGGGCGGGGCATGGCCTGGCTGGATACGGGCACGCCCGATGCGCTGTGGGAGGCGACCAACTACATTGCCACCATTGAGCGGCGGCAGGGACTGAAGGTGGCCTGCCTCGAAGAGATTGCCTACCGCAACGACTGGATCGACGCCGATGCGGTAGCGGCTCGCGCCGAAACGTGCGGGAATAGTCCGTACGGAGCGTATCTGCGGCGGTTACTTAGGGGGGCTTGACGCGAAGTGTCTACTCACTGCGAAAGTCTGACGATGAAGCATCCTCCTCGCGGAGCACGGTAGCCTCGTCAATGTCGGGGTTGAGTCCGTCGTAGAAGGCCTTGCGCGAGCGGGTGGCTACGGTGGTGGTGCGCTCGTGCAGCACGTCGGCGGCACGGCGCGACCATCGGTGCACGGCACCGCTGGCGTACACGACGCGCCCCAGCCAGTTGAGGCGCTCCACGCGGCGCTCGTCTGTGGAAGCGTCGCTGCTGCGGTGGGCGTCGGGATGGTGGGCGTCGGAGGGCATGGGCACGCGAACTGGTACGCAACAAGCAGGAGGGCTGAAACGTGGACCCGCGAGACAGCGGGCAATCACGATGACCTACGAACGACTGCTGGATAGGTGCCAACGCGGCCCAGCGCGCTGACCTTCGCTTTCCTCTATTTCCCACAGTTCAGCGAGAGGTGCAAGACGGATCAGCAGCCTCGATTGGGCTTTGAACCGCACGGTTGTCTCTTTTTTCTTGCTTTGTTAGGCCTATGAGTAATGCGCCTGCCTACGAGGGCCGTGTGCTACGATCAACGGGAAGCTGGTACGAGGTGCAGGTGTCGGATGCGCCGGAGGACGTGCCCACGGTGGTGCCGTCGCGCATTCGTGGTAAGTTTCGCCTCAACGAAACCGATGTCACCAACCCCGTGGCGGTGGGCGACCGTGTGACGATCGACTACAATCCCGACGACGAAACCGGGATGATCGTGGACATCCACGAGCGCCGCAACCGCTTGAGTCGGCGTGCGGCGGGGCGGCGCGTCGAGCAAGAGCATGTCATGGTGGCGAATATCGACCGGGCGTGGGTGGTGCAGGCGGTACAGCAGCCGCCCCTGAATCCAGCATTTGTGGATCGCTTTCTGGTGATGGCCGAGATGCATCAGATTCCGGCGGGCCTGGTCATCAACAAGATCGATCTGGCCGATGCCGAGCAGCAGGCTCAGGTGGAGGAGGTGGCGGCGCGCTACCGGGCCATCGACTACCCGGTGTACTGCACCAGCGCCACCGAAGACGACGGCGTGGCCGCCTGGCACGATGCACTGCGCGGCCAAGTGAACGTAGTGGCGGGGCCCTCAGGCGCGGGCAAGTCGAGCCTGATTAATGCGATTGCTCCGGATCTGGAACTGCAGACGAAGACCATCAGCGAGCAGACCAAGAAGGGGCGCCACACTACCACGTTTGCGACGCTACATCCGTTGCCGGGCGGCGGGCACATTGTGGATACGCCGGGCGTGCGCGAGTTTGGCATTTTGGATCTGCATCCAGCCGACCTGTGCCACTTCTTTGTTGAGTTCGTGCCCTACATTGACGGGTGCAAGTTCGACGACTGTACGCACGATCATGAGCCCGGCTGCGCGGTAAAAGACGCCGTCGACGAGGGCGCGATTCACCCCGCGCGGTACGAGAGCTACCTGAGCATCCTGTACTCACTGCAAGACGGGATGGAGGGCGTAGGGCGGTAGATTGTACTTCCGGCGTTGAGGGCGAACGGCGCCGACGAAGACCTGGAGCGGCGATCCGTTATAAAGCGTGTGGAAACATGCACTCACTGAGGCTGCTCCATCGAAAAGAGGCCCGTCTGTAACAAAGCTCTCTCTCGATACGTGAATGCGGGTGAACACGGGAGATGCTCCCACTTTTGTCGGCTTGTGCCTCCATCACCCACTCCCTTGTTTTGTGGACGCTTTTACTGAACGTGTACACCAGTACCAAGATCGCATCTACGGGTTTGCCTGCGCTTACCTGAAAGATGATGCGGCTGCGAAGGATGTGACGCAAGACGTGTTCATCCGCTACTGGAATCACTATGACGATGTTGACGATGAGCGTGCGATTGCCTGGCTGATGCGCGTGACACGTAACGCCTGCATTGACCTGCTGCGCAAGCGGCAAACGCGCCGGAAGTCGGTTACGGTTGATTCCGAAAACCTGCACCGGGCGCCCGATGCCGAGGCCGATCCGTACGCTGATGCCGAGAGTGCCGACTTCGAGACCCGCCTGGATGCGGCCCTTGCCGAGATTGATGAGCCATACCGCAGCGTGGTTACGATGCGAGAGCTCCACAACATGAAGTACAAGGAAATCAGCGATGCGCTGGATATGCCAATCAACACAGTAAAGGTGTACATCCACCGCGGTCGCAAGAAACTACGTCACGAACTGGCTGAAGTACTCGACTATGAACCCACGTAATTCGACGCGCGCCCCCGACGGCTGGATGGATGAGCGGGTTGAGGCTTATGTAGACGGCATGCTGCCGGATGACGAAGCCGAGCGGTTTGAAGCAGTCCTTGAAACGGCGCCCCACTGGAAGATGCAGGTGCGCCATGCCAAGCGGATTCGTACCGAACTGCATGAGCACACCGTGCCTGCCTGCCCACCCGAGTGTACGGAGGCCATCCTTAACCAGACGGTGCGTGCCAGCGCCTCGGCGGCTAATACCGCTCCTGCGTCTGCGCCCGGCCCTTCGTGGCTCGACCGCGTAGCAGCGGCCTTCGACGTGCTGGCGCAGCCGGCATACAGTACGGCGCTGGCCGCCGTGCTCGTGGCCGCACTGGCCTGGCTCATTGCCGACCCGGTGTTACCTCAGTTTGGTTCGGATACCGCACCGCCTACTGAATCCTACATTGAAGCGCCGTATACCGACGAGGACGTGGCGCAAGCACACGCCGAAGCGGAGCTGGTGCTGGCTTACATATCAGATGCAAGCCAGGAGGCCAGCACAACCGCCGAACGCGAAATGGAACGTGCGCTAAGTCCGTTCTTCGACACGCGCAATGACGCTTCCTCGTCTGCTACCCCCTAACCTTTGCCTCCTCCTATGCGTACCTTGCGTTCTCTTGCCACCGCGTTTGCTCTTTTATGCATAACCAGTATTGCAGGCCTCCCTGTGAGCCTGGCACAGTCGGATAGCGTCACCAGCGACCCCGGATACGTGGACCTGGGCCGCTTCGCTGATGCCCTTGACATGCGCCCGAACATCGAAGTCACGATTCAGGGGGCCCTGCTCGACATGGTGCGCAGCCGTGCCGCCCGCGAAGAGGACAGCGCCGCTGCGGGGTTGATGCGAAACCTACGCTCAATTCAGATGCGTGGCTTCCCCACCGAAAACATGGCGACGGCGGACTACTCTGACCTGCTCGACCGCTTTGCCAACGACTTGCTCGACAACGGGTGGGAGCGCGTAATGCACGTCCGCGACGGGGGCGAAGACGTGTCGCTCTTCATGCGCTATGACGATGAGGAGGTGTCGGGGCTTACCATGATGATGAGCGACCCGTCTGACGATCGGCTGCTCTTCATCAACATCGTAGGACGTATTCAGCCGGATGATCTGGGCACGCTCATGGGCGGAGCGGGCGTCGACTTTGACGGGGTGCCATCCTCCGATAGCAGCAACGCACAGGAGTAGGCCTGTACGGACACGCTGTCGTTCGGACGCTGGAGGAGCGCTCTGCATGTGCGGCCCGATCTGGTTCATAACCAAGTGCGAGCCTATACCATTGCACTGCACACAACATCAGAAGGCCCGATGCACGGCGCATCGGGCCTTGTTGTTTGGATTGTTCGGGCGACGGGCGTCTGTTCAGATCGTTAAACCTGAGGATCAACAGGTGCTTTAGGCTTTGCCGCGAAAGCCGCCGAAATTCATAGGCGGAGGGTTGTTGCTTCCGTCATCGCCATCGGGCTCGGCGATGGCGCCGTGTGCTTCCTCGTAGCGCGAAATGTTGTCTTGCAGCGCGTTGAGCAGGCGCTTGGCGTGCTGTGGCGTTACGATAATGCGGCTCTTGACACGGGCTTTCTGTACGCCCGGTACCACGCGAATGAAGTCGAGGATAAACTCCTCGGGCGAGTGTGCAATCATAACGAGGTTCGCATACGTACCTTCGGCTTTCTCGGGGGTGAGCTCGATGTTCAGCTCAGAGTCGCCGTCGGTGTTGGGGTCGAATGTGGCCATATGAACAGGGAGGAAGTAAGAAGAAAGAGGATTGGACAATCAGGGGGTGCCGTTTCCGTTCGACTGGGCGAGGGCACCAATGAGGTCGCTTTTGGTGATTACGGCGTAAGTGCCCTCAGCAGCGTCATGCTCTACGAGCACAGCACCGGCCCCGCTTTCAAGGTAGCTTGACAGATGCTCCAGATGCAATGACGGGGGAACGACCGGCAGTGGATCGCCCATGACGGTGTTAACGGCTTCGTTGCGGGCTTCAGGGGAAGCAATCAGTGCGTTCAGGATCTGCGTTTCGGTGATGCTTCCTACTACTTCATTGTCAGCATCGATCACAGGCATCTGCGAAATGCCCTTGTCGGTCATTCGTTCAATGATGGAGCCGAGCGTGTCGTTGGGGGAGGCAGCGATGACTGGTGCATCCGTTGAACGCCGCTTGAGCACATGCTCTACGGTGACGTTGGTGCGGCTTTCCGAGAAGCCGTGACTTCGCATCCACTCGTCGTTGTAGGTTTTAGAGAGGTAGCGGAAGCCCGAATCGGGGAGCAAGACCACGACCACATCGTCTTCGTCGAGCGTATCCTTGTGGTCATGCAGCCACTGCAGCGCGCCGGCCATTGCCATGCCGCACGACTGCCCAATGAAGAGCCCCTCTTCGCGGGCCAGGCGGCGTGTCATCTGCATGGTGGTCTTGTCGTCGACCTGTACGAAGTCGTCGACCACGTCGAAGTCCATGTTCTCGGGCAGAATATCCTCGCCCACACCCTCTGTTACGTACGGGTAGATCTCATCGTGGTCGAACACGCCTTCATGGAAGTACTTGTGGAAGACCGAGCCGTGCGGGTCAACGCCGACGACTGTGATCTCCTCGTTTTGCTCCTTGAGGTAGCGCCCGGTGCCCGAAATGGTGCCGCCGGTGCCTGCGCCCGCAATGAAGTGTGTGATGCGCCCTTCCGTCTGCTCCCACAGTTCGGGGCCGGTGGTTGCTACGTGGGCGGCCACATTCGACGGGTTGTCGTACTGATTCAAGTAGACTGAATTCGGAATCTCTTCGGCCAGGCGACGAGCGGTGGAGTAGTAGGAGCGCGGGTCGTCGGGCTCAACGTTGGTGGGGCACACAAGCACCTCAGCGCCCAGTGCACGGAGCACATCTACCTTTTCCTGACTCTGCTTGTCGGTTGTCGTGAAGATGCACCGGTATCCCTTTGCAATGGCCGTGATGGCAAGTCCTGCGCCGGTGTTGCCGCTTGTGCCTTCAATGATTGTACCGCCGGGTTCAATTAGCCCCTTTTCTTCGGCATCCTCGATGAGCGAGATACCAATGCGATCTTTCACCGAACCGCCGGGGTTGAAAAACTCGACCTTGCCCAAAACGGTACATGGCACCGCGTCGGCCAGTTTATTGATACGCACCAGAGGCGTGTTGCCCACGGTTCCCAAAACGCTGTCGTGCCACATAATTGTGTAGACGGTCGGTGAAACAAAACGGAGGAGATGCTGCAGTATGCTGTTCGTACCTGCAGGCTGGCGTCAAGTTACATAAAAAGGCATAGCAGGATTTGTATTGGATGCCTACTCTTCCGTTTCTTACATGCACTGTGCGTTGCCCCTACGGCCTCGCTTCCATCCTGATTATGTACCTGCGCCCTCGCCATGAATCCCGAACTGCTTGTTGCCACCTGGTCGTGTCGTCCGTCGGCCTCCAGATCGCAGGCCGACATGCCGTGCCGAATTGTGCACTGCAACGAGGCCTGGCGCCACGTAATGGGGGCCACACATTCCCCTTGGGGACGCCTGCCAGACGACGATCAGCAGCGGGCCATGACAGCACTGGACGAGGCCGCCTCGGGCGCACTGGTAACGGAGCTGCTCGTATCGGCGCAGACGCCCAGCCGCGATGAACCGTTGCCTATTCTGCTGAACGTGATTCCTGTGCGTCAAGTCGCCTCTGATGCCGCCCGCATTGGGGCGATCACAGTGACGGGCGAGGTGCTGGCCGAGCCGTCGAGCTGGGTGCCGTCGCAGACGAAGCGCCACCGCATGGAGACGCTGGGCCGCATGACGATGGGCGTGGCCCACGACCTCAACAACCTGCTTAGCGGACTTATGGGGCATCTGGAGCTGGTGCGCGAAGCCAATGTGCTGCACGAACTACCCGAGGATGTGCAATCATCGTTAAACACGGTGCACCAAGCGGCCTCCGATGGGGCATCGCTCATCCAAAAGCTGCAGCGCTACATCCGCGATGATACCGAGGTGCACATCGAAACGCTTGATATCGAGGCGCTGATCAACGACTGCCTCACGCTCACGCAGCCGTACTGGCGCAACGAACCGCGCCGCCAGGGCATCACTATTGAGGTGGAGCGTGCGTACGAGCATCCGCCCCCCATCAAGGGCGTGGCGTCGGAGCTGCGCGAAGTGTTTGTAAACCTCGTCCTGAACGCCGTACATGCGATGCCGGAGGGCGGAACGTTGCGTTTCACGACCTATGCCAGCCGCATGGGCACGCCCTATCAGCGGGAGGCCGAGGTCGTGCCCGAGGCAGTACCTGCCGTAACCGTCCAGGTACGCGACACGGGCACGGGGATGGACGACAACGTGCAGGCGCGCATCTTTGAACCCCTGTTTACCACGAAGGGCGAAGACGGGACTGGGCTGGGCCTCTCGGCCACATATAGCATTGTGCAAGAGCACAACGGCATCATTCGGGTAGACAGTACGCCCGACGAGGGCACCACATTCACCGTACAGCTTCCGTGTGCCGATCATGACGAGAGCCCCTCGGCCTCCACAGACCAAGGCGATACTGCGTCTGCACCGCAATGCCGTATTCTCGTCGTAGATGATGAGGCGATGGTACGGCGTACGATCGACAAACTGCTTACGCATCAGGGCCATGCCGTTACGCCGGTCGAGTCGGCCCAGGCCGCACTCGATATGCTGTCTGATGCCACGTTCGATCTCATGTTTACCGACTTTGGGATGCCCGAGATGAATGGCGCCGAGCTGGCTGAGGCTATCCATATGCGGCATCCTGAATTAGCTGTCGTGCTTCTCTCCGGCTACACCGACACGAGTCCGGCGCATCCTCACGTTACCCATGTTGTGAGTAAGCCGTTCACCTCCAGCGACCTTCGGGCTGCCATCGCGGCGGTCTTGCCGGAGCAACATTCCCCAGACAACGCATAAATGGGGCCTGAGCGTGTCAACTTGTCGGTTAAAGGCGATGCGGGAACGATGGTCTGGTCTTTGTGGCTGTTGTCAACTCGACATGGCTGCGCGCCATGCGCCTGACGCGCAGCGGTCCATTCTGCTTTTTCTCTGTGTAGCTGCTTTTATATGAATGAACTCGACCTGAGTGACCTGTTCTCGATGGACGATGCCGGACCTGATCCAGAGCAGCGTATTCCGCTCCCTACTCCCGACGAGGAGGTGGAGATGAGCAATGCCGACATACCAGAGACGCTGCCTATCCTGGCATTGCGCAACACGGTGTTGTTTCCGGGGGTGGTGTTACCCATTACCGTGGGGCGCGACACCTCGCTGCAGTTGGTGCGCGAAGCCTTCGAGCACGATCGCCTCATTGGCGTGGTTGCCCAGCAGGAGAGTGAGGTTGAAGATCCCACACCGGGCGACCTCTACGACGTAGGCACCGTTGCCGAGATCTTGAAACTCATCAAAATGCCCGATGGCTCCAAGTCCATTGTGATTCAGGGCAAGCGCCGGATCGAAATTGGTGAGTACACGCAGCAGGAGCCGTACTTCCGGGCAGAGGTAGAGGCCGTACATGATCCTGAGGCCAGCGAAGATCTGGAGATTCAGGCACTCATCCACTCCATCAAGGAGCTGGCGGTGCAGATCGTGAACAAGTCGCCGAACCTGCCCAGTGAAGCCGCCGAGGCGATCGAGAACATCGAGTCGCCCACGTTCTTGGTGCACTTTATTGCATCGAACCTGCAAGTCGAAGTCGACAAGAAGCAGGACATTCTGGCTACGCGTCCAGTGGCCGAGCGGGCCAACAAAGTGCTCGATCAGCTTAACGAAGAGCTGCAGGTGCTGGAGCTGTCGGAGGAAATTCGATCGCGGGTGAAGACCGATGTCGACGAGCAGCAGCGCGAGTATCTGTTGCGTCAGCAGCTGAAAGCCATTCAAGAGGAACTGGGCGAAGGCGCTGGGGGCGGCGAGATTCAGGAACTGCGTGACCGCGCCGCCGAAAAGGACCTGCCCGACGAGGCTCGTGAGCAGCTCGAAAAGCAGCTCACCCGGCTGGAGCGCACCAACCCAGCTGCGCCCGACTACGCCGTCACGCGCAACTACGTCGACTGGATCTTAGACCTTCCGTGGTTGGAGTACTCTGAAGACCAGCTCGACATTGAACGGGCCGAGACGATCTTGAATGAAGACCACTACGGGCTCGAAGATGTGAAAGAACGCATCTTGGAGTACCTCGCGGTCCTCAAGCTGAAGGGTGACATGAAGGCGCCTATTCTGTGCCTGCACGGGCCGCCCGGTGTGGGCAAGACGAGCCTGGGCAAGAGCGTAGCCCGCGCTATCGGGCGTAAATTTGTGCGGATGAGCCTGGGCGGCGTGCGCGACGAGGCCGAGATCCGAGGCCACCGCCGCACCTATGTGGGCGCGCTGCCCGGTCGCATCTTGCAGAGCCTTAAGAAGGCCGGAACCAACAACCCTGTCATGATGCTCGACGAGGTCGACAAGCTCGACAGCGGGTTCCGGGGCGATCCCTCCAGTGCGCTGCTCGAAGTGCTCGATCCGGAGCAGAACGATAACTTCAACGATCACTACCTGGAGCTCGACTACGACCTGTCGAAGGTGCTCTTCGTAGCCACGGCGAACTACGTGGAGCGGATTCCGGCCCCGCTGCGTGATCGGATGGAGATGATCGAGATCAACGGCTACACGCAGAACGAGAAGCTTCAGATCGCCAAGCAATATCTGCTGCCGCGTCAGGTTGAGGAGAATGGACTTACGGAGAACCAGGTGGACTTCACCGATGACGCGCTCATGCGGCTCATTGACGGCTACACGCGCGAGTCGGGCGTGCGCCAGCTGGAGCGGACCATTGGAGCGGTGTGCCGGGGC
>CAJXLX010000070.1 GCA_913056335.1 uncultured Rhodothermaceae bacterium | reverse complement strand
GTGTGCCGTCGCATCAAAGAACCGATAATGGTCCGCCGTGTCGTTTAACACGTGCACATTACCACGACCGGTCGGCTCCCACTCAATGAAAGGAAGGAGCGGTTTCGAGTAGGACTGAAGCACGGTACGATAAGCAGAAATGTTGCGCAGGATGGCCGCGCTGATCGGAAAAGGAAGTTCCGGCGGATTGTATCCGGCCTCGGCGAGCACGTGGTGGATGAGCCACCGGTGCACCCGGCCATTCCCGTCCTCGAACGGGTGGATGTAGACCAAGCCAAAGGCAGCCACCGCCGCTACGATGACGGGATCCATGTCTTGCTCGTTGGCCCGCCTGACGTACGCGATCACGCCTTCCACGAGTTCAGGCAGGTCCTCCGGTTTGGCGCTGATATGCTCGGGAAGCGGTTCGTTCGTCCGCCGGTGGCGCATGCCGATGAAGCCTCCCTCCTCGCGCAGACCAATCGATACGAAGCGTTCGTCCCCGATGACGATGCGCTGAAGCCGGACGAGCTCTCTGGGGGTGAGCTCGGTCGCTCCGGCTTCAGCAATTGCCTGGCCCCAGCGATGCATGCGATCACGAGGCGGCGATTCCCCTTCAATCTCGAACGAGGACTGGCTATCGCTTAGCAGCAGGAACGCCGCTGCCCGTGCGGTCACGTCGGGATGGGTACGCCCGACCACCTCACGTGCCTCCCGGTCCAACTCCGCACGCACATTCTCTTTTAGCGTTTCCGTCCAGCGTACCATCGGGCAGAAACGCGGAGAGCCCGGCACGTTATTTCTTACCTGATGCCGCCGCGAAAGCTCACCATCTGCCAAGGCCACCTGCTGCGACGGATCGACCACATCCACGGCCGCCGGGCGCCCCTTCACATCGGGCACCCCGAGCTCGCGTCCAGTGAGCCACTCATACAGAAACCAGATGCGGCGCGTGTACTTGCTGGTAGGAGACCCACCCACCCACGAGCTAAGCACGCCTGCAGGTATCACTTCAAAAAGCGCGTTCAAGACGGCCAGACTGACGCCCTCAACCTTGAGCGCCAGCTCCAGATGATCAGTTAGGGTATCGTCTGGCTTCCGCCGGCGAGGAAGGACCCACCAACGGGCATCTTCCTCCGGCTCATGGCGCTTTGCGACCATCGCAAGTCGGGGCGGAGCCGGAATAGATAGTTCGAAGTGCTCGATCAGCGCGCTGTATCCGCACAGCCAACCGGGCTCCGGCATACCGTGCCCGCGCCAACTCGTGCGCGGCTTATTCGAGAGGCGATCCAGCGTGAGTGACATGAAAGTGCTTTAGGATCCTAACAGTTAATCAGCTAATGGTAATCGACTCGCAAATGTGAGCAAGCGACTGCAGAATGGCAATCGCTTGACAAAACGCGCGCTATTGGTAAAATGCTTGATTGACGGGATACGTGATTGGTAGAATGCTCGTAAGGCAGCAATCATTTGAGATATCGTCTGTAGACTTGACAAAACGATCGCAAACGTGCCCATGCTTGGTAAAATACTCGCAAAACGATAGTAAGTTCAGTTGATCCGCAGGCACCATTGATCCGCAGTTTGAGGAGCGCGGTGGCGAGATCGTCGTGCGGTTTCAGCCGGTGCATTATGTGCCTCCACGCCGCGTGCAGAGCGACCTGAGTGCCTTGCAGCGCAATCTGCTTCAGGTACTGGGGCACAAAGGATCGGCCTCGCTGTCTGAAATTATGGAGGCCCTCACAGAAGAGGCCGCACAGCGTACCGTGCAAGAGAATCTCCAGGCGCTTCGCCAACTGGATCTGGCTCAGCTACAGGGCCACGGGCGAGGGGCCCGGTGGAGTTTGCAGCTGACGCTTGAGGTAAGGGCCAAGTACCCCGGCCAGAGGCGTCGTCTCGGGAACGAGCGTGCCACGGCGCTCGAAGGTGGCCTGGATGGCTGAAGCGACCACAGGGCCTTCGAAATCAAAGCGTCTCGCGAGATAGTCCAGGTCGTAAAAGTCCTTCAGCCGGGTGTCAGCCCTGGGGGTTGGTTCTGCACACGCGGAGATAGAGAATGACAGTCTCCACCACTGACGGTGGGGGGCTTCGCTCCTGGTTCGGCACGCGGTAGGATCGTACGGACTACGAGTACGGACTACGAGTACGGACTACGCCAATTCCCGAAGCAGGCGTTCGTATTCGTCGTGATCGCCAATCCAAAACCACGTAATCGTTCCGGGCGTGTCTTCTACGCCCAACGCACGGTAGGACTTGGTAACTCGCACGCTCCAAATGTGCCCGTGGGGACTGTACAGGCTAAGAGATGGGTGCCAGGGACTTTCTTCCAGCAGGTCGTGTTGCTTGCGAGCGTGGTCTTGAATCCGCCTCGGGAGTTTCCGAAAGCAGCGGCAGAAAGCCCGCGTGGTCTCGTGGGTTAGGGCAGGGGCCGGGTTGTCCCCTCCCGATGTTCATTCCGGGCCTCTTCCAGAAGGGCGTTCAGTTTTCCGGCTTTCGCGTCCTCCTGGATTTCTTTGTCCCATGCGTCAGCTTTGTACCACACGCTGGGGAAAGAAGGTGCCAGATCTCATTCTTGGAGTTTTTACTCCTATGGTCTGTTACGTGACGGTGCGCTTAGATGCAAACCCGGTCTGTCCCATCTGTTCGATGTACTTTGTCGCCTCCAGGACTGCCTCCACGCTGATCTGTGGCAGCGTGTCACAATCGCCCGAGAGCTGGGCAGATGCCTCTGCAGACGCCGGAACAGGCGCTCCGCTTTGCAGGGTGGGATCGGCCTCGGACTGCATGAGATGCCCCCTCAGGTAGCGCTCTGAGTAGCTGTGTAGCCCTGCCCGACGGCAGACGAGGTAGGCCACCGACTCGGCTTCGATTTCGCGTTGAGCTTTAGAGAGCGTGGTCCGAGGGCGCCACCAGTCGCTGTCTGCAGTCCCAAGGTGTCCGCAGAAGAGATGCGCCAGTTCATGCGTCAGGATCCCGTACTGCTCTTCGATGGAAACCGAGGCGTGCTCTAACGTTGCCCCTCCTGAGGATTGGGCCACCTGGGCTGTATCTCGACCTTGAAGGGTAATGACATGCGTGAATGAATCCGGCACGTTAAAGCGTGGGCCATTCGGCGCAATAAATCCGCCATACCCCTGCGCAAGCCGAGGATCGAACTGGAGCTTGACCCGCTCCTGCGTTTCAGCGTGGGTACAGGTCCGGTTCCATACAGCTGGACTCAAGTCTCCCCCGACGGCAAACGGGTTGGTGATGCGCTTGGGCAACGCGGCGCCACCGTCGCCGCGGACGGTGGCTCCAGCAGCAAACACAAAGAGGACCGGGCCGAAGGGCTGCAAGATCACACACGGTCGTGCAGCAGCTTCAACATGACGTCGGAAGTCACGGCGCCACTGACTCCGCGTTGCGAAGTAGAGCGCACCGGGTCGCTGAATGTGAAGCAGGGCGCAGTTGAATAGGGAATATTGCGGGAGGCGAGCTAAAAAGTCGAGGAAAGCGCGATAGCCAGCCGTGGTGTGGAGTCGACGCGCCCGCTGGTAAAGAGCATTGAGGGACTGGGCATCGTCTAATTCCTCGCTGCTACTCATACGATCAGTGCTTAGATTGCCAGAAGAAGAGCTAAAAGCTTTCATTGCATAATATGTAAGATAGATAATACTTGCATGTGTAAGACTGTGCTAATGTAAGATCTTAAGGTCTTATGTAAATGCAGCAAAGCTTACAGTCTTAATATTGCCGGATAGGCAGTAAGGTGTATGTATCCTGAGTGACTAAAGACACACGCTGCGCTCGGAGGTGATCTACTCAAGGTGCTAACACCTGCGTGGAGTCCTGCATACTGTCTCCGCAGTTCTACAAAACGTTGTGTATGCACCAGTCGGCTTCCGCACAGTGCTTCTTCAGTCGTGCTTTCGACGGTAGTCTTGTAGTGCCTCAATAGTGATATCTTTCATCGATCGCTCTTCCTCAATGATCGCCTGCTGCTTCAACCAACGGTGTAAACTCCGCGGAATGTCAAGTGTGTAGCGTTGCGTAGGCTCATCCTCAGGGTCATCAGCCATTGAATCGAGTGTCTCTCCACTTCGATTCTGGTTGAGGTCGTCTGTAGAAAAGTCGTTAGGCATGTGTCTTCAGTTTTAGAATAGATTCGAGTTCGTCCGTAATGGCATTGATCTCAGCAGCGGCCTTGGAGTCGTTTCCACTTACAACTCCCTCGCCGTTTCCAACAGCACGTGTGTAGGCAACCCGTTGGTACGTTCCAGCACTCAGTCGGCCAAAGGGAGCTTCGTCCAACACCTCTTCAATCGAGCCGGTAAGCGTGGATCCGGTGATAGCTCGGCTAATCACGAAGCGCGCCTGTGGGCGTCCTTCTGTTAAGTCCTGCCGAGTCTGAATGTGATCGATGACCGTACCAACAGCCCAAAGGTCAATGGCAGCAGGCTGGACCGGGATCAGGCAGAGGTCACTTGCCTTGATGATCGATACAGTCATGCGCTCCAGTTTGCCCGGGCCATCGACAATTGCAATGTCAAATCCTTTCAGCTTCGGAAGCTGCTTGTGTACGACGGGGCGGTCGACCCCCACAGTCATAGGTGGATTCTCTGCCTTGGCAGCCCAGTCTCGGGCAGATCCTTGAGGATCAGCATCGACAAGAGCAACTTCATACCCTCGCTTCTGGAAACTCGTGGCAAGGTTGGTCGCAATTACCGTTTTCCCGACTCCTCCCTTCTGCTGTACCATTCCAATTGTGATCATGTGCGCCTGTATGTATGTGAAGGCGTGCGTGAGCATGTAAGATCTTAAGACTGTATGTGCATAGATGCAAGTTCTGCTGCTTTCACTCCGAGGATTCAGATCACCTGCAAACAACTTCTTGGAAAACTAACGCACTTGCTCACCGGATCGCATGAGCATTGCTTTCTGATCGATCTAAAAAGTGGATCGTAGGTTTGACGGATATCTGCAGACTATGAGTCTCACGTAGCCTCCACAGCCGCCCGCACCTCGGGGAGCTGATCCGTGGACCAGGCGAGGCAGCGCAGCTCGGGATGGCTCGGGCGCTCATGCGATTCGCGAGCTTTCGCTACGCTGGTATCGACCAGCGGCGGGACGGTCTCTGCGGCCCGGATGACGGCCGCCGAACCTACGTCGAAGGCGTCGGCCCAGGCCGCGACATACGCGCTGGCCACGCCGCCGTAGACGGTGATATCGCCGTGATCAACATGAGCATTGTGGGCATCGAATCGCTGGCCGCGCATACCGTTGGGAGTAAAAGAGGGGAGAGGACAGTACACCGTAGGAGGCACGAAACACCAGTTCGCGCCGCCTGTGAGTCGTATGATTTCATTTAGGCTACGACTTCGTTTAGGCTACGACTTCGTTTAGGCTACGATCGTACCGAGCCGCTGCCGCGTTGGTGCGAAAAGCCCGGGGAGCAGGCACGGATCGTTACAGGCGGCACTCGGTGTCGCGGCGCTCGGTGTACGCGGTCGTAGCTATCGCCGATGCCGCCGGGACCCGTTGGTGTAGCGCCGCGCGCTGGCAAGGGTTTTCATGAGCTCGGTCTCCGGCAGCGGCGGGCGGCACACCGCTTGGTTCCAGGCTCTCAGCACCGCCTCGGCACTCAGGGCGTCGCTGGCGGGCACAGCGGCTTCAGGCACAGTAGCTTTAGGCATAGCGGTCCCATAACGGCTTCGGAGCGCCGCCCAAATCCGCTGTGAGGCGAGTTCAGGGTAGGAGGTAACATAGAGCCCCATGATAAAGGCTGCCCAGTTCCGCCCGGCGTAGGGCTGGTCGACATCCGTGCCCCAGGCCTGACTCTCTATAACCGGCCCCAGCAGCCGCGCAATCACGCGGCCGCCTGGGTTTTGCAGGGTTGGCGGGGGGCGCGGACGGATGGGTTTCCAACAGTAGATATTAACATGTATGGCAGGTTTTGGGGGGGATGGCTCCGCTAATACCCCTTTGGGTTTTGATGTTTCTTCCTGAAGCTGCCTCCGCACGCGTTCATGAATGGGGTGAACCGTTCGAATATGTCGTCTATCCAATAACAGTGATCCGACTGAGGTCGCGTAGGAGGTGTTCTCCGGCTTGGGGAGTGTAAATCCGCTGTAGCGTCCGGCATCGCTGTGCCCAAAGAGGACGAGGGGATGTTGTCTGATGAAGTTATCAGCGGTCGTGGCGACGCAGCATTGCCCGTCCTCGCGGGTGCTCCCGATCATGCGAATGGCTTGCTGAGGCCGACATACCGCGTCATCAATTGCTTCGCGGAGCGCGGGGTGCCCGTCGCAGAGCCGGTCAAAGAAGCGGCGGAGGAGGTGTTGGGCGGCCTTGGCGTTTTGATAGACCGGGCAGCCGAAGAGTCCGTGCGGAATACGCACATGAAACCCTTTCCCGCCAGTGTAGGAGACGACGACCTCGGAGAGACCCACGCCGCGTTCCCGAAGGAGGGTGCACAGCGTCCGGGCATGTTGATCAGAGGCGTAGCGACCGGGCCCGTCGATGTCGGCGACGATCCAGGGGACGGTCACCGCACTCTCCGGGTGGCGGCGATGGATCTCATTCGTGCGCCAGCGGCCGACCGAGATGAAGGAGGGATAGCTGCTGCCCCGAGTGGCAATGGCGGTTTCGGAGGCGCGGCCCTCACGAGGGACGGGGCGCGTCCAACTGCTTTGGCTGATGCGGCACCGCCAGCTGGCACTGAAAGCGGTATGCAGCTCCTGCCGGTGGGCATAGAGCTGCTCGGTGGCACAGAGCGGGTCCATTGCCGCACCGCTCCAGTCAACCTGCGGCGCCGGGCCGGTCGTGCGGACCGCCCGCAGGCGCTGGGGCGCGCCCTGCATCAATCCGGGATGGACCTGCCAGCGCTGCCCGTTGCGGTCGCGGATGAGCTTGTTGGCGGAGGGCACCGCCGGGCCGAGGCGCTTGAGGAGGGGAGGGCCCCCGTTTGAGCGCCGTTCTGTTGGTGAGGACACTGGATCGGTGTCGTCTTTACTTGTGGCGTCCTTGTCTATGGCGTTTGGACTTGTCACGTCCGGATCGTCTCCTTTCGAGCGAAGGCGCTTCATGGCCTTGACCACCCGCTCATAGACGCGCCGAAAGGCCGGGTCGGCGAGCGGGTCCTGACCCGGCGGGAGCTGCTTGTAGATGCGCCGGTAGAGGTCCTCGGCGATCCCCTGCATGGATTTGACGACGGTGCCGGGGCGGCGCTCGACGACGTGGCTGCGCCCGCTGTAGGCATTGATGTACTTGTAGCGGGAGGATGGGAGATCATCAGGTGAGGAGGCACCTTGCGACGCGCTGCCTCCAGTCGCAGCAGGGGCGCCATCGCCTGTGGTGAAGAGCGGGAGCTGGCCCTCTTGAAGTTGCCCGTGGAGCTGTTGCTGTTGAAACTGCTGCTCCTGGAGCTGTTGCTCGCGGAGCTGTTGCTTCCGCAAGGTATGGTGTTGCTGGCTAACCTGGCCGAGCGCGCTCAACAGGCTGAGCGCAGCGGTCTCCAGGCGGAGGGTGCCCATGTGCGTAGTAAGGCCCAGGGCCCGCACGAGCCCGGTGGGCACCGCGGCGCTGTAGACCGGGCCCCTTCGGTAGGCACGCCCGGGGTGGATTTCGTCTGGGGTATCCTGATCTGGGGGGGCTTTATCCCGAGTATCTCTGGGAGAGGGGGAGAAGCGAGGAGGAGCCGCAGCACCCGTTGTAAATCCGTTTGTTGGAGAAGCACTCGCTGAAGAAGCGCCTGTTGAAGAAGCGCCATCCCCGGAGGGGGCTTCGGCGCTGTCCAAGTGCGAGAAATGCGATACATCCGGGCGCTTAAGAGCGGGAGAGGCTGGCTCAGCACCTGCATAGGGGCTTTCATCGGGCCGCCATGGAGCGGTAGAGAATGCATTTGGGAACCGTGCCCCGATGCTCTGATATGAGGACATGCACAGACGACCGCCTTGGCGGTCTGTTGTGCACGGATTTTGGAGGTTTTCCTCCATCCGCTGCTGTGGAGTCGATGTACTGCGGTATGTCGGCTGCATGGTGATCTTGCCTCGCTACCGACTCGCGCCGTCCAAAGCAACTTGCGGTAGCTGTAGGTGAAAAAGTCTTCAGAGCCCCGATCTGTTAGTCGCAGGTCGGGGCTTTCTGAATTTTACGGGGGCCTATCTCATCTCGGCGCTCATAGTGTGCATCGTTCTTGTCGTCGTTCTTATATCAGTTGGGCCCGTGTCAATCGTGACCTCATGAGATTATAGCCCCATGGGCTCGATGAAAACAACGAGCGTCAGGGAGATACAACCGGACCGCGCCATAAGACACGCACAAGCCGGGCACAGGGTTCGCACATTGTTCGCACGGCGGAAGCGCTACAATTCATTGATCTATGTTTCGTCGTCAAGGGACGCCTTCTCGGGAAGACACGCCGATAGGTGGTTGCGGCACGCGGTGAGGGCGTCCATAGCTTCTTCCTCGGTTAGGCGCGCGTCCTTATACGATGCGGCCTCCGCGGTGTCTACGCAGGCCGCCATCGCCGCAGCGGTGCGCATCAGCACCGCGCGCAGCGCCTGCAGGGCCTGTTGGTCGCCCCGCTCAGCGAGAAGGGTCAGTTCACCCGTGATGTCGTTCCGTTTGCGCCCAGGCTCGACCACATCGGAGAGGGTGGCTTCGCCTTCGGCCTGCAGTTTCTGCCAGACATGCGCCGGCAGCAGCTCCTTGGCGATGCTCGCCGGCACGTCAAACCCCGCAAGGCGCTTGCCGCTCTCCGGGCGGACGGCCCACTCGGCCACGGGGTAGCCACGGGACTTGAAGTCCTTGCGCACCGAAATGGACAGGGTCTGCGGGCGCACGTCCAGTACCGAGGCGAGCTCTTGGCCTAAAAAGCGAACGATATCGGTGTCGGCGTTGATACGCATCAGTATGCGGGATCGTAAGGAGAAGGGTACGAATGGCAGCGCCTGCATCCATATGCGGGGTCGTGCATGCGATATTGGCAAGCTATGCGCCCGTAGATGCCAATGCCCGGCCGAGCGCCTAAGCTGAGCGCCTACGAAGAGGCATCCCGTCCTTAGTCAGGTGCCACGAGTCGTGACCATAGCTTACTAATATCGCCTACGGGGCAGGTGTTCCCACGCTGCGCCAGATTATTGAACGCGGCGGGGCGCCCTGTAATCGATTGCAGTTGGAGATTACGGCTGAAGACTACGGCTGGAGATTGCAGGCGGGCCGGTGCGCCAGACGGCGGTGCGACAAACGGACTCCAGACGGGCGCGGCAAAGATGAGAGTTGTCTCCGTCGTACGGAGTCGTACGAGAGCTCGACGAGTCAGGCTCGGGCCGTAAACGCCTCTGCGGGCCGTAAACGCCTCTGCGGGCCGTAAACGCCTCTGCGGGCCGTAAACGCCTCTGCGGGCCGTAAACGCCTCTCGTAAGCCTGGGTTGCCGCCCTGACCGGGCTCCCTGACCGGGCTCCCTGACCGGGCTCCCTGACCGGGCTGCTGCCCTGTTTACCCCCTGACCGGGTTGCCACTCGGCCTATCGCTCGGTCTATCGCCCCGTTTTTCGCTGGGCGCGGGCGGTCGCCAGCGGTGGCAAGACCCTTCTCGCATCCTTCACAAAAGGGGATTTCCAAATCGCTCCAAATCCTTCTAAAAGCTTCCAAATGATTCCAAATGATTCCAAATGATTCCAAATGATTCCAAATGATTCCAAATCCTTCCAAATCCTTCCAAATCCCTCCAAAAGCTTCCAAATCCTTCCAAATGGTTCCACGCTGGGTGCACTGCTCAGATTGGGCCGGGCGTGAGTGGAAATCGAGTCCTTGCCCAGTCAGCCATTTGGTGCTCTTTGGGCCTTTGAGGCGCCTGTGGGGGGCTTAGCGGGTGTTTAGTCGGCTCTCCATTCATCGTGGAGTCGCTGCGTGCGAGCTGCACAGCCTCATGGTGGGGCCCTGTCTTGGCTTGCTTTCCCGGTATGGAAACGTGGCCTACAAGGGGCCTGGTTGGGATTCTTAGCGGACTGGAAACGGGCATGCGGCTACGTTAAGGGCCGATTCGGCTCGATAAGGCGCAGTAAGGCTCCGTAAGGCGCGGTACGGGCGCAGTACGGGAGACCTCAGGTACGACGCAGTGCGACAGCCTACGGCGTAGTACGGTTCGATAAGGCTCGATACGGGTGATTAAGGCGCAGTACGGTTGACTACGGCCATACGGATGGCCAGCCCGGCCTCGTCCAGTTGGGTACAGGAGAATACGGTTGCCGACAAGGGGGCGACTGGCGAGATAGACGACGACCTTGGCAGGACCCCTTTGTCAGGGAATCCTTTGGCAGGAGCCCCTTTGGTGATGAGCTCAAAGCGATATGATCAACATCCCGTAGCAGCCAAAGCAAGACTCAGCCCGAGTAAGGTAGGGCCAAGGCAAGGAAGAGCCTACGAGAGGTGTCATGAAGCGGGGTGTGTCACGAAGAAAGGGGGTGAGACTGCACGGGTGAGACTACATTGCAGAGACCACGCCGCTGCGACAATATCGCTGCGACAATATCGGTGCGACGACATCAGTGAACCAGGGGCGGGCCTCTGCGCATTCTGCGCATGGCCGCCGGGCATGAATTGGTGCCGAGATGGTCAGCGCCTAAATGATTAGCGCATAAATGATTAGCGCCCGAGGCCGGGGGGAAGAGGCTGCGGATACACTGCCAAGGGGGCGGCAGAAGACATGCCACCAGTAGATGGATCCTCAGAAGAGGGATCCTCAGAGGAAGGAGTATCCAAAGAAGAGGGGCTTCTGTCCAACTGTGCTCCGTCCGGTGGCGCTCCGCCTGCTGCTGGCGCGGAGCCCACTCGGGTTGCGGCTGGGCCGCCAAAGACCCATCTGATCGTCTGCCAATCCAATACCGGCCACCTTGATACAGACCCTACTACAGACCCTACTACAGGCCCTGCCGATACAGGCCATATGGGAGGACCCCAGTCCCTCATAGCAGACGCCTGCTCGTGCCGCTGCGGTTGTGGACGCTCGGGCTGTTGGCGCTCGGGCTGTTGGTGCTCAGGCTGTTGGTGCTCGTGGGTCGGACGGGCACTTTGCAGATGGGCTCGGACCAGCTGGAGGATGCGCTCAGGCGAGTCGCCGTGCCGAGTCGCTTGCTGCAGCGCGGCCTGCAGCAGCTGGGTGGACGCTTCAAGCAGGGCCTCGACCGTCGGAGGGGCCTCCGCCGTGGGGGCCTTGGCCCTTGGAGGATTCGCGGGCGGGGAGCCTTCTGGTGCAGAGCCTTCTGGCGCCGGTCTGTGCCGGGAAGCCATGTCCATCAGCGCCTGAATGGGGGGCGGCTCCTCGGGCCTTTCGGGCTCCTCAGATTCCTCAGACCGCTCGGGCTTTTCAGCCTCTCCTTCCGGAGACGGATCCGCAGAAGCGGGGATGGCCATGGGCGGACCTGCTTCTGTAGAATCACCCGCAGAACCGCCTGCCGTGACGACGCCGGCCTCGCGCAGCAGGTCCATGGTTACCTGTGGCGCGGCGCTTCGCCCGTGGTGTCCCGTCGGATGAGCGTCTTGACATGCAGGTTGACAGGCCGCATGCACCGCGGGCGGCAGCAGCGCCCGGGCGACCGGTCCCGGCACGTCGTAGCCAATGACCTGACTCGCCCGGGGATGCCAAACGGCCCACCCCCGCACGTCATACCCGGAAGCGCGGTGGCCGGCGCGGACCGCCCCGGAGAGGGTCTGCGGGCGGATGCCAAGCACCTCCGCGAGGGCTTGCCCCTCGAACCGAACCGTGCCAGGCCCGGTCGCAGGTGAGGACTCGTAAGATGAGGACCCATCAGATGAGGACCCATCAGATGAGGACCCATCAGATGAGGACCCATCAGATGAGGACCCATCAGGTGGGGACTCGTCAGAAGCAGGCTCATCAGAAGGCGTTCTGTCAGGCGAAGGCGACATAGAAAATGGAGGACCGTTCGTCAACAACATGAGAGCGCGTGTAGGCTGTGCATAATCCATTACACGCGGCAGACAGGAAACGGATGAGGGGAAAGGCGATACAGACCTCTATATAACTGTTATTGCACAAACGGCTTTGTTTTGGAAGGGGACTCTGTTCCTAAAGTGGCCTGCAGACTCCGAATGGGAAGCGGCCTTCGATGATCAAATCAGACATTGATGATCATCGAATCGCAAGCAGGGGGTTTAAGAAGCAGTTACGGAAAACGTGTCGGCGGGTACATATACCGGTAGCAGATGCGCTGGTAGAGAACGTACCAGTAGAGAACGTACCAGTAGAGAACGTATCTGCGGAAAGCCCTCTGATGAAGCAGAGCTCTGGCGAAGCGGGCCCCCGATGAAGCGGGCCCCCGATGAAGCGGGGCTATGGGAAGCGGGGCTATGGAAGGGACAGCGCCTGGCCGGACTCAACCCCTGATAAGGGGGGCGTATCGGGGATTGGGCTTGCCGATAAGTTGTTCTGACTTCAGCAAGTAGTTGCCGAAGCACTTCAAAACGAACATACCGCTTTACCTACTTTGCATGCCCAGTGCACGTACGCTTTTTTTGTACGGATGCTGGGGCGGAGCCGCCAGCCGCATCGCAGACACAGTCCAGCAGCTTCGGCGGACGATGAGATGTGGATGGACCAGGCTCCCGCCCGCATGTAGGCCATTTGCATGTAGGCCGTGTAAAGCATACCCTACATGTGGATACACATCACACGCTTCACCGGCATCACCCATTCATCTCGGATCGCATAACGCACTATGTCTACTCTGTTGACATAGTACCGAGCCCGCTCCACGCATTGCATTCGCATACAGGTGGTTACGCGGACTTACGGATGCGTAATATGTCAAGTGTGTTGATATAATCATAGGTTATGCATACACGAACACCCTGCATGCGACCATTTTATACTTGCCTATTGCTGGGTCTTGTCGGGTGCGCCTCGTCATCTGGCAGCCGGCCTCAGGTCGATCCGGAGCCCTACCCCGACGCCTCCTTCTCCGGGGTCCTCAACCATAGTTATTACGTCACCGTCTCGCGCGGGACCCGCCTCGCCGAGAAAGATCCAAAAGAGGGCGTGCGCTACGTGAAGAGTGATGATCCGGCCTTCCAGGCCCTCGAAATCGTTGGGGGAAAGGAGGCAATCCTGGATACGCTCAATATGGTCACTCAAGGGTTCACCTGCCCAGTGCGCGGGACCGTCTACGTGTCGGCTTTGCTGGACCGGGACGGCGAGGTGTGGGCGCCGCAGCTGCGAGCCGGCATTCGCGAGGCGTGCGACCAGAAGGCTCTGGAGGTAATCCAGCGGTTAGAGCTACGGCCGGCCCGGTTGCAAGGCGAGCAGGTCAGCGTGCTTTTCACGCTCCCGGTTGCGTTTCGGTAAAGGCTTCCCGCCTCGGCCGTGTGTGCCCATCCGCTGTTGGGGTCTTGTGTCACCCTGTGGGCGGAACCTGGACCGATGCCACATTCAGCTGGTGGCGTTTGTTTTGCCTGGCTCGCACGCTGCCGTCCCCAGCCGCAGAGCTCGACCGGTATCCGCACCGCCTACCGCACCGGTCGCTCTTGAACTTGCGAAATCAACTATTTCGAACGTTGTCTATGAGCCGCTTTCTGCCGTTGATTCGTGGCCGGGCCCTGTTATTTGCCCTTGTGGGGGCTGCTCTTTTTGGCATGGCGGGCTGTGACCTCTTTAGTTCTCGCATGTCTTCTGAAGAGGGGGCCTGCCCGTCTGACACGCCCCCTGAAATCGCGGAAGGACAAACCGAATTCTCTGACGAAGCGCTTCGGTGCGCGGTCTACACCGAATACAAATTTCCCGACGGGTTCTACCAGGAGGACCTCTCGCTCTCAGGTCGGGATGGGGAGGCATCTATCTACTACGAGAACACAGTCAGCATTGACTCCAGTAATCAGTGGAACGAGTTCTGCACGAACGACCTGTCGAGAGCTCGTGCGCTGTCAGAACAGAGTGCTGAAAGTAGTTCATACTACCGCCGGTTAGTCGATACGACGGCCACCGAGAAGTTCTTTCAATTTCGGCGGGTCTACGAGCAAAACCCGCGTGACGTCCTCCTGAGCCGCGTTCACAAGTGTACCTACATCGTCCCCTCCAATTCCTTTCGCTACGCCGGGTCCCTCGGCCCGCTTGACGAGGGGAGCGTTTTTATCGGGACGTTCTCTCCGGGCCCCGTGACACGGGCGAAAGTTCGAGAGCTGGCCGAGTACCTTTTCTTTCTCGAGCATTACAACAGCGGAGGCGTCGCGCTGAGCTCGGTCAGCCGACCGGGAGACGAAGCGATCGAACACGTCATATACGGGACATCGACGACGTACGGGGACTTCGGAATCTGTGACGAGATCACGCTCACTGCGTTTTCGTATCGGGTGAACCGAGAGACAGGACGCATGCAGTACAGCAAGGACCCAATCCGGACTGTGAAGGCCCGTTGCCCGGATGAGTAGAGGAAAGACGATGAGTAAGGGAAGGGCCTCGAGATCGGCATGTCGCACGTGCCTGGTTTTTTCTGATACAGCGCACCGGAGACGATCACGATTCGGTTCGAAGCCCCCCATTGCTGCCGACGACGGGCGGCGGCTCATTCTCGGCGTCAGCGCCGCGGCTGCGGACGCGCGGCGGAGCACCTGAAACCGTCTGAAACCGTGCTGCCGTTCGTGTCTTATATTCTTCATGCCAATCTTTTATGCCAATCTTTTATGCCAATCTCCTGAACGCTATAGAGCGATGGCTCAAGACGAATCTGCACAGCAGCAGTCAACCGTGGTCGCCTCCTATTCGGCCCGTCACGATGCGGAGATCGCCCGCGACTACCTCGACGAGGCGGGCATCTCGGCCTTCATGCGCGTCGATGATGCTGGCGGTATGCACCCGGAGCTCCAGCGTGTCCACGGGGTCCATCTTGTTGTGCTCGGCGATGAAGCCGCCCGAGAGGCCCACAAGGCGCTGCAGGAGGCGGGCATGCTGCCGCGCTCGAAGG
The DNA here is from genome assembly GCA_913056335.1 of uncultured Rhodothermaceae bacterium. GTDB lineage: Bacteria > Bacteroidota > Rhodothermia > Rhodothermales > Salinibacteraceae > Longimonas. The sequence continues at coordinate 1,488 of CAJXLX010000070.1, read as the reverse complement.
AAAACGTCAATGCAGAGGGCATCAACGCGGAGGACATCAATGCAGAGGCCGGAGATCCGGTCGTAGAGGCCACGCCGTGGAGCGCCGTCTGGGCCCTGCTTGCAACGTTTGCGTTGATAGGAGCACTGACGGCGCTTATGCTATTTCTCTTCTCCTGATTCTAAGATAAGCTGATTCTAAGATAAGCTGATTCCGAGATCAGAGTTCGCCTCGACGGACCTCGACAGGGTGTAGGGAGGGTACAGATCGAATGCAGACCCTTACACTGCTGCATACGACGCTGCTGCATAGGAAGGGCAGGTGCTGCGCACGAAGGGAGGGGGCAATGAGTCCAAAACCGGTGGCGCTTCTGTCATCTTGTTGATAGGTTCCTGGTGTCTTCGCCGCAAAGCTTTACCGCTATGGCATTTGCAGAAGCCAACCCGCAGTCAATGGAAGTCAATAAAAGCCAATAGAAGTGAAAACGACTGGACATGCCTGAGAATAAATGGATACGAGGCCTCCTCGGCGGAGCAGTCGCATTTGTCGTGGCCAACGTGGTAAGCAATGTTCTGTTTTTCCGGCTGTTCTCGGGTGTGCTTTTCGATCCAGCGCACCAGAGCGAAAAGGTGATTGCAGTGCTGTTTGAGATGGAGCCGCTTCCGATCATGTTCTCAAACGGACTCCTGTACCTTGCGATTGCGGCAGGCATCGGCATGGTGCACGGGCTTGTTTTCGTATATATTGAGCCCGTCCTTCCACACCGCAACGTCGTCAGTCGGGGTGTTGCTTTTGCAGCTATACTTTGGGGGTTGATGGCGCTCTACTTTGAGTTCCACGTGCCCTTCAACATGTTCGGGGAGCCCGTTCTGATCGTTGTGTTGGAGCTTTTGCTCTGGGTAATCGTCCTGCTGACCGAAGGTATCTTGCTGTCACTACTTTTCGGAAAACAACGCTCTACTGCCGGCGCACAAGGCTAACGGCCGTGCCATTGCACGCAACGAACTACCGGAAGCAGCATGAATACAGATTAGCATGGACCCACATTAGCTCGGACCCACATTATGGCGTCCATTACTATGGCATCCATTCACAAAAGTGAATGAAGCATACGTCTGAGCTGCTCACATTGTACGCCGGAACGCTGGTACTCGTTGGCATCGCCTTGCTCTTCGCACCAGAAGAGGTCAGTACGGCCATGAGTCATGAAGAGGGTGCTACACATGCTCTTTCTGTGCAGCTTTTAGGAGCCGCCTTCATCGGCTTCGCCTCCTCAAACTGGGTCGTACGGCATGCCCCCGTTGGCGGCATCTACGGTCGAGCCGTCGTTGTTGGCAATCAAGCATTTTCTCTTGTTGGAGCACTTGCCTTAATTGGCGGCTTCCCGGCAACGCCGGGACCTGCGTTTTGGATACTCCTTTTTGTTTTCGGTGGTGGGGCCGCTCTTCATGGCATGCTGCTTTGGCGCGGTCCTCAGCGCAGCGGAGCACGAGAGGAGGCGCCGGAGGC
>CAJXLX010000069.1 GCA_913056335.1 uncultured Rhodothermaceae bacterium | reverse complement strand
CGGTGTAGCGCATTGCGGCGGGATTGTCGCCGTCGAGCGAGCCGAAGTTGCCGTGGCCGTCGACCAGTGGGGCGCGTAACGAGAAATCCTGGGCCATGCGCACCATCGCGTCGTAGATGGCGGTGTCGCCATGCGGGTGGTACTTGCCCATCGTCTCCCCCACAATGGTGGCGCTCTTGCGGTGGCGCCCGTCGGGGTAGAGGTTCAAGTTGGTGAACATGGCATACAGAATGCGCCGCTGCACCGGCTTGAGCCCGTCGCGGATGTCGGGGAGCGCGCGGCTGGTAATAACAGACAATGCGTAGTTGAGATACCGCTTGCGGGCGGTTTCGTGCAGCGAGATGGACTCAGTCTCCGGCATAGAGGACGCTAAATAACGGCTATAATAGATGCGAGTGAACGCGTGTTTTCATCAACGAGCGGCAGCACAGGCGGTTGCAGCCATGCCACACGCCACAGCGTGAAGCGTGGTTGCAGAGGTAGGGGGCATCTACATAGCGCTCTGCGACTAAATCGTAATCTGAATGTAAGACGTAACGACCACGGCCGCCATGCTGTGCAACGCAGCGGATGGCGGAGTTGAGATGAAATGAGCAGGAGGGCAAGTCCTAATGCTTCCCTCTGTCCCTTGCCAACGGGCTGTTACGATGCCTTAACGAGAGGGCAATTCGTACGTTTTCGAGGCGCCGGTTTGTACATTGCCCGCACACATATTGTCCCTATCCGCACACTTACGCCATGAAATTGCTGCTTTTCGACATCGACGGTACGCTGCTCCACGCCAACGGATCGGGGCGCGTAGCCATTGAGCAGGCCCTTGCCGATGTATTTGACCGGCCCATTGCGACAGACGAGATTTCGTTTTCGGGACGTACCGATCCGGGCATTATGCGTGACATTCTGGAGACCAACGGCATTGCGCCCAGTGCATCCAATGTGCAGCGCGCCCTAAATGCCTACAAAACCGTGGTACTGGAGCAGGGGAGTCCGGGCGATGTGACGCTCATTCCTGGCATACCGCCGTTGCTCGACCATCTGGCCGGGCGCGCTGACGTGACGCTCGCGCTGCTTACCGGAAATGTGCGCGTAACGGCGTTCTGGAAACTGGAGGCGGTGGGGTTGGATCGGCATTTCTCGTTTGGCGCGTTTGGCTCTGACGATGGCAATCGCCACAAGCTGCCGCCGGTGGCCGTGCGGCGGGCACAGCAGCACACCGGGCGCACCTTTGTGGGGAGCGATGTCGTCATCATTGGCGATACGCCCCACGATATCCAGTGCGGACGCGGGATCGGGGCGTTTTCGGTGGGGGTATGCACCGGTTCATACGAACGCCCGGCCCTGGAGCCCCACCGCCCCAACGTGCTCTTCGACACGCTGCAGGATGCGGAGGCGTTCATCCAACGGGTGGTGGAGGCGTAGCCTGTTGCTCTGAACTCGTTGCTGACGTACATGCGCGGGCGGCTTCGTAGCATAGCAGCCCGTATCTGTAGACCGTCATTTCAGGCGCGATCAGGTTGTTATTGTTTGTTATTGTGCTCCATCAGTACACTTCTGTATCCTGCTATGAAACACCTTCGTAACTTGTAATTACAACGTGATGTAATTACAAGCTGTGCTATGACAGCGCCTATACGTGCAGAAAGAAGGGGTAGTGGATAAAAGGTTAGTGATCGCTGCAGACCTCCATCCGCAGGTCATCCTGACGCCCGACCGCTGTCGGGGGAAGGATCTCAGCGCCGACCACGCACGCTTGAAATCGCGCCGCGCACCGGAGCATCGCACCGTGTCCCCAGAAGCAGGTGCTCCGTCCGCATGAACTGAGATGCTTCACTGCGTTCAGCATGACGATGGCGGCTATACAGCCCCCTTCCGGATGCATCGTATCACTTAGCATCTGACTACTACCAAAGAAGGAAAGCTATGAAACGACAGGGGTCCGTACATCAGATTGCGCTGTTGGCACTGCTTGGAGGAAGTCTCATGCTGACAGCTTGTGCGCAAGGCACATCCGATGATGAGGAGGTAGACCGCAATGCATCAGTAGCTGCTGCGCAGGCCCGCGTGGAAGCCAGCATTGACGGACTTGATGTGCTCCGGTCGTCGCTTGCTCGGCAGGTAGATGACCCCGACGCAGTCGATCAGTCCACGTTTGCGCGGGTCTGCCAGCCGGTGGGGCGACGTGCTCAGACGCTTGCGCAGGAAAACGGCTGGCGGGTACAGCAACTCGCCGCCCGTAATCGCAATCCGGCCCACACGCTCGACGATGAGGCGCGCACGGTGCACGAGCGCTTTGCTGACAACCCGGACCTGAAGCGTGTGTGGCATGAGGACACGGTGCTTAACGGTACCTCGGGACAGCGCTTCTTTCAGCGCATCACGGTTGAAGAGACGTGTCTGGCCTGCCACGGCCCAAAAGCTGACCGGCCCGACTTTGTGAAAACAGGCTACCCTAACGACCGGGCCTACGGGTTTGAAGTGGGCGACTTGCGCGGCCTCTACGCGGTGTTCGTACCGGACAGCCTTCTTCTCGCTACGCAGGACTGAAGCGCCCAGAGGGACACGGGCACGCTTAGCATGGCGTCCTTGCGAATCCCGATAAACTGGTGCGCGACAGGTTCGACTGAAAGCGCTTTTTGCCACTTGTTGCATTCAAATCATACCCTATTATGAGTACGCCTTCTGCTAACGGCGCGCCCTCGCTTGAGGAGCGCCTCAACGACCCGCAAACCACGCAAGCGCTTCATCGCATTCTGGATCGCCTCGACGCGATCGAAGACGCGGTTGACGGGCTCGCCACTGCGGTTGACCAGGCGCCGCAAGCCGCGAACATGGTCACCGACATGGTCGACGACGGCTACCGCACGGCCGAGGCGCACGGTGTGGACCTGGACGAGCGGATGCACCTGGCGCTGCAGCTCACCGAGCGTCTCACCGCGCCCGAAACGGTCGAGACCCTGACGCGGCTTATGAACCGGATGGATGACGTCGACCAGCTGATCGACCTGGCGGACCAGGCGCCCGGGTTTGCCAACATGCTCGTCGACATGTTCGACGACGCGTATCGCGCGGCGGAAGCCACCGGGCACGACCCTGAGCTGGTGCTGCGCCGCACCGCCGAAGCCCTTAGCGAACTGAGTACCTTCGTGGGCTCCGACGAGTTTACCGCGCTCAAAGACTCCGGTATTTTGGATCCGCAGGCGGTCTCGGTGGTCGGCAAAGCGGGCGATGCGCTGGCCGACTGCCGCCGTGAATGCGGCAGTGAGCCGCCACAGGTGGGGCTGTGGGGCCTGTTTAAGGCGCTCCGCGACCCCGACACGCGCCGCGCCCTGGGCTTCCTGACCAGCTTCGGCAAGCATTTTGGTCGCAAACTGCAATCGTAACACCACACGCTTACTCTCTCCAACCCAACCTCTCTGAATTATGAGTACGTCCAGCCAGTACGATGTTCTTATTATAGGGGGCGGCACCGCCGGCATCACCGTTGCTGCTCAGCTCCAGCAGTCCGACCGCGCTCCCGAATCCATTGCCATCATTGAACCCTCAGACACGCACTATTATCAGCCCATCTGGACGCTGGTGGGCGCAGGCGTTTTCGACAAGGAGATCTCCGAGCGCCCGATGGCCGATTACATTCCCGAAGGCGCCACATGGCTGCAGGATGCTGCGGCCTCGTTCGATCCCGAAGCAAATACCGTGACCACCAAAGGCGGTGACACGGTCGGATACAACTACCTGATCGTGGCTCCGGGGCTGCAGCTCGACTGGGACGCGGTGCCTGGGCTTGCTGAGTCCATTGAGGATCCTAACTCGGGGGTGGTGAGCAACTACGCCTATGAGTACTGCGAAGGCACGTGGGATGTGATGCAGCAGTTGAAACCGGGAGACAACGCGATCTTTACGCAGCCTGCCACGCCCATTAAGTGTGGCGGCGCCCCGCAGAAAATCATGTACCTGACCGCCGACCATCTGCGTCGCGAGGGCATTCTCGACGACGTATCGGTGCAGTTCTACACGCCAGGCACCGTCATCTTTGGCGTCGAGAAGTTTGCGCGCACGCTGCGCAAGGTCGTCGATCGCTACGGCATTGACGTAAACCTGCACAGCGAACTCGTGGAAGTGCGTTCGGCGTCCAACGAAGCGGTCTTCCGGGCAACAGGCGGCGACAGCGCGCCCTCCGAGCGCGTGGTGCCGTACGACATGCTGCACGTCACGCCGCCGCAGAGTGCGCCCGACTTTATCAAAGAGAGTCCGCTCTCCAACGAAGACGGCTGGGTCGATGTGGATAAGTACACGCTTCAGCACAACACCTACGACAACGTCTTTGGTCTGGGGGATGCCGGAAGCACGCCCAACGCCAAGACGGGCGCGGCAGTGCGGAAGCAAGCCCCCACCGTGGTAGAGAATCTGCTCCAGCTGATGCATACGGGCGAAATCACCGCCCCGAAAGAGTACAACGGCTACGCGTCGTGCCCCCTCGTTACCGGATACGGCAAGCTCGTGCTGGCTGAGTTCGACTACAACAACGAACCCGATCCCAGCTTCTCGTTCGATACCAGCCAGGAGCGCTACAGCATGTACGCGCTCAAGGCGTACGGACTGCCGCAGATGTATTGGCATGGCATGCTGCGCGGACGCGCGTAACGCCGGAGACTGTCCCATCGCCAAACGGCCTGCGTTCGTTGGGGCGCAGGCTGTTTTTTTTTATTATGCGATTGGATATGGAGGAATACGCAGCATCGCCTTCAGAGCCCATCATGCTGCCAAGCGTGGCACGCCAGCGTTCCCCCGTTTGCTGGTGTGTTGTGCATGCAGGCTTTGCCCTGCCGGATGATTGTCGCATCTCCGTCATGAGCCTTCTGCGTCTCTCTGCTATGACCGTGCGCCCAGTGCTTTTTCCGGTAGTGGGTAGATGTTAAGTGGTAGCTTTCCCAACAAACACCTTCCCTGAGGCGAACGGTCCCCCGTTCGCCCTTGCCACCTTCGTCAGAGACATCCGTGCCGGGAGCGCTTCCCGTCTCTGGCTACAGGCTCATGCCTTCCATCACTTCGCATTGAACCGCTATCTCTTTTCTTCTGCGCGTGAGGGGCAGAATCAAGAGCCGTGAAAGTCACTAATCGGAGAGAGACACTTTTCCCAGTACGAGAGCACATACCCAAAGTACTCATTGTACTGTTCAGGCTCGTAATGCGTCTGGTTAGGGGCACCTTTTGCTCGTTTGTGGCAGCTGTTCATCCGGCTCACAAAGTCTCCGTGTGCGCGGTCTACTCGGTCCCAGTCGACGTATGTGCCGTACAGGTGCAGATAAATTGATACGATGAGACGACTGATTCGTCCATTCGCATCGTAGAACGGGTGCACTCGATTGAAACGCATGTAGAACTCAATAGACGCAGCTTTTGGATCGAGGCTGCCATTTGATAAGACACGAAACGCATGCCGTAAGTCATCTTTAATATCTGCTGGCGGGCTCCCTTCAAACTTCATTCTTCTGCGCCCAGGCTGTTTCCCGCCGAAGAAGATCGTGCCCCCACCCGGATCTGTCGCTTTTCTATAGCGCCCGGCATTGGACAAAATACCCTGATACAGATAGTCGTGGAGCGTGAGCGCTATCTGATGAAGGACCGTATCAAGATCTGGTATGACATCCCCTTTTCCATCTCGGCCGTATTTTTGAGAGATGTTTTCGTATGTCTGTCCGACAGTAAGGTAGCGGCTCCTAATTTTGTCTTGCGCCGTTCGTGCATCGGGGCCACCCTCCACGCCGAATACGTCGATCAACTCTTGGAGGTACCCAAGCTCGCTATTCGGAGGAATAGGATCTGTAGCCATCAGACCTGCCCTGTGAAGCAGTCAAAGAAATGCGAGTTGGTAACGTCCACTACAGACTGCTGAACAGGTCCAGCGATGAATTGAGCTCTTCTCTTCCTTCTCGAAGCTGTTTGCGATACGACTCATACGATTCGTAAGTCGCAGCGACCTCTGCATCTTTTGCATTCATATCCAACTGAAACGAATGCTGAAAGTCGCTCTGAACAGTGTAGAACGTACCGTCCCCCGCATCGAGCGGAAAGTTCTTGGCAAACCACTGCGTACTGTAATACGCACACATAGCCTCCTCTGAGATCACGGCATCCTTCGGCGTCTCTCTCCAGGGGGCTTCCTTGTGTGTCATCGCCGAGAGGCTGAGTGCACTGAGCGGGCCATAGCAGTCGATGATGAAGTCTGTGAGCCGCTTGCTGTAGCCCGTGGGCGGTTGTGCAGCGGGTTCGTTCTCCAGTGAGATCGGAGCATCCCCGTACGCGCGAAAGTGCTCCCACAAGGGGGGATGTACCGGACCGTAATCCCACCTTTTAAAGTCTGCCTGCACGAGCGGGTGCCCATCCACCAGGCTCCACGCTTTCACGTAGTACAAGAGCTTCTGCAGCTTCATCGGCGTTACGTCGCCATACGCCTGCGCCTTGCCTATGATATACCGCGCCAGTCTGAAATTGGGGTCCGACATCACGGCAGTGGATGTTGTGATGATATAGCACTTCGTTCTAAAATACACTGTACATGCGCTCTATGTTCACTACGACGCTGATGCCCCCACGAATGAATGGGGCACGGCACCCTACGCCCCCTCCACCACCTCATCTGTCAGCCCGTACAGGCGATACACAATCTGGTCAATGAGGGCATCGGTGAAGGCGCAGTGCGCGTCGAGCGTGGCGTGCAGGCGTTCGAGGACGGGCTTGATGAACTCCTCCTCGGTGGTCGCCTCGTTCCAGTCGCTGGTGTAGGCCGCGCAGGAGCGCTTGCACCTGGTCAGATAGTAATCCGAAAAGAGGCTGCGGTTATCGACGGCAGTGCTGAAGAGCGTAGGATTGGATTGGGCATGAAGGGGCGCAGAGATAGGCGATATGGCAGTATGCGGACGGCGTAATATCCCGAGTACACACCGGAGATGCAATTACGGGGAGCGGGGCGGCCCCAGTGAACCGCCGTAGGGAGGCAGCGCGCCGTGCCTCTACATAGCGGTGCCTCTACATAACCCAAGTTGTCCCCTACAGGGTTGTCATGTTGAGCGCCCCGACCGCTGTCGGGGGAAAAATCCCCTTATTGCGCCTGTTTAGTCCTCAGTGGGGGAGATTCCCACAAGGGATGACCTACCGGCCCCCTCGCAGAACAGGCATGACCTACGGCCCTCGCTTCGCTCCTCAGAATGACAGAATGTGTGGGACGGGTGCTATGCCTTGCAACTTGCGTTACACAATGGGGCGATGCCGTTGATCGGTGTCAGGTGGGTTCGCGATGGAAGGGCGCGTTATTCCTGCACCTCGTCCAGCAGCGATTGGTAAGCGGTACGCATGGAGTCGGAAGCGTATAGTCCGTTGTGGCCGCCGCCGTCCACGATAACAAGCTCTTTGCTGGAGGTGCGTGCGTCATTGTAGAGCGTCTCGGCCATCTCGGGCGGCGTGATGCCATCGTCAGATCCGCCCACAATAAGCAACGGCCTCTCAATGTTGGCAATGCGCGTCCGGTTGTCTTCCTGGCGCAGCGAATCGGCAAAGTCAAAGCCCACAAACAGGCGCAGGTACCACGGCAGGAGCGCCTTTTCCCACGCCTCAACATTCGTGGCCGGATTCTCCAGCACCACGCCGCCCACCGTGCGCTCGTTGGCCAGATACGTGGCCATGAATGTACCCAGCGAATGCCCGTGTATGACCAGGCGCTCAGCATCGACTCCCAGCTCGCCCGTCACGTAATCGTACACCGTCAGGGCATCTTGCTTGAGATGTTCAACCGTGGGCTCGCCCTCGCTTTTGCCATAGCCGCGATAATCCCACAGCAGCGCGCGAGCCGGTAGCGCAGCAAACGCCTCCACATAGCCGCTCGACTGCACAAGATAGAAGCCCTGTCCGCCAAAGAAGAGCACGGTGGCGTTGGTGCTATCGGGACGGAGCCACCAAGCGTTGAGGGCCACCGTGTCGCCCGCTGCATTGGGCGAGGTAATGGTGCGTTCATTGAGCGTTACACCGTCCATGCTGAACGTGGCGGGGGTAATGGACGGTTTGGGCATGAACACGTCGTCCTCCTCAACGGGAATGGGTCCGCACCCAGTACACCCGGCCAGAACCAGTAGAAAAAGCAGAAGCGGAGCGAGACGAGATGCTGTACCAGGATGAGCCATCATAGCAGTGTGTTTGGGGGATACGCACGGACGTACCTGTACCCCACACTGAAAAGCGGGTTTGGAACGACCCTGCTACGCCTTGGGCGTTCTATACATCGCGCCTCAATCGTCGTGTCTATAACGTTGAGACGCGTTCACGTGTGAGGGGAACCGGGGCCAGCCATGGGCACCAAGCCGGGCTTCATTACAAAGGCGCTGGGCGCATACGAGAGCAGCTCGCCGTCGGCGTTGAAGATGAGCGGTGAATCGGCACTGATGTGCACCGACTGTGCGGTGTAAGCGGTTACCAGTGGGTGGTTGGTGTAGCGCCCGGTTAGGACCTGGCGAACGACACCTGCTATCTCGGAGGCCGAGCCGGCCTGCACCGTTACCACGTTTAACGCGCTATCGAAGGGATCGGCGTCTGGAGCCACGTTGAGTCCGCCGGCGGCGGTGGAGGCGTTAGCTACGACTACGTTGAGGATGTCGGAGCGTGATACAGAGCCATTGTCGAAGGTGAGCGTGACGTCGTAGCGCCGCAGCTTGGGTAGCACCTGCGCTGCACCCATCACGTAGGCCAGCGGGCCGAGCAGCGACTTCGGACCGCGCGACAGGGCCTTGTCGATGTATCCGCCAAAGCCCCCGGCGCAAACGTTGAGTGCAAGCCGCTCGGTGGTATTGCCCCGCTGGATAGCGAGAGCGTCCATAGGATGAGGAGACCCCGTGCAGGCAAGGCGTAAGGCCTCGGGAAGCGAGTCAGGCAGGTTGAGCGTGCGAGCCAGGTCGTTGCCCGTTCCTATGGGCGCGAGCCCAACGGCTTCAACGCGCGACAGCACGCCCATGTCGTGGAGCGTATTGACGAGGAGATGCAGCGTGCCGTCGCCCCCGGCGGCCACGAAGCGGCGCGTACCGTCGGCCCAGTGGGTGCGGAGAGCGGCCTGGGCTTCGCGCGGCGTGTGCGTGATGTGCAGCAGCGCCGCGCCAGGAAGCGATTCGCAAGTAGCACGCAGATTGCGAAGGGCGGTGCCGCCGCCAGCGGTTGCGTTGGCCAGAATGAGCGGGGGAGCAGCAGGCATCGGCGGTAGAGACAGGGGAAGGAGACGCAGCCGTGGGGCCGCGTCGAAACGGACGAGTAACGCGGAGGCAGAAAGCCTTCTCTTTCCCCCTTAATCCGCTTCGTAGTACGGATTCGCATCGGGCGTTTCGCGTCCGTCGTGGATGGCGCTGTAGCGGACGTAGTTATCGGCGTAGGGCCGGATGGTGGCGACCTCGTCGTCGGTCAGTTCGCGCACCACGGTGGCGGGCTGCCCAAGCACGAGCGAGCGGGGCGGCACCTGCGTGTTTTTGGTGACGAGCGCCCCGGCTCCTACGATGCTGTGCGATCCGATGTCGGCGTGATCCATGACGGTGGCGCCCATGCCAATGAGTGCCGTGTCGCCGATGGTGCAGCCGTGGATGATGGCGCCGTGGCCCACGGTTACGTAATCGCCAATGACGGTGGGCGCGGTGCCGTGGGTCACGTGCACGACCGAGTTGTCCTGGATGTTGGAGGCGGTGCCGATCTGAATAAAGTTCACATCGCCGCGCAGGGTGCAGTGATGCCAGATGCTGGCCTTGGGGCCGAGCGTGACATCGCCAATGACAACGGCGGTGTCGGCAATGTAATTGGACGTGTCGTACTGGGGCGTTTTACCTAAGAAAGGGCGAATCATGTGGGTACGGGCGCATACAGAGACAGCAGAGCATTTGTTGTAGGGTACGAAAGAAGGGCTGCAGAGGCAACTGAACAGGTTTCTGTAGCAAGTCAATCAGATTCTGATGCATAGCTTCCCATCTTTTCATGGGCGAAAGCATTATCTAACCGCTATTGAGCCAAAAGCTACTATCAGGCCCAACCATTTCGAGATACACGGTGCTCAGGTCGTTTGATAAAATCTAAACGTGATTCAGTGCAAGCTCTCATGGCTGTGGCAGTTCACGCTTGGATCACTATTTTCATTGCGCTTATCGATGCACGGCTCATAGCATAAGTCATATATTTGCATGCGTTTTCTTGCACTTGTGATCGTACTACCGACTCTGCTGGCTGGGCTGAGTGTTACAGGCTCTCAGACAGTCTCTTTCTTCTCTATTGCTCCTCCTGCCGATACGACCGAAGTGGACTCCGAAGAAGCGCTTCCGGGGCCGTCCATGCCCAACCGGTTAGAAATCAACGGAATGGTTGTAGATGAAACGCGCTCCAAGCACGGACGCGACTTCTATGACTTGTTTTACACTTCATGGAGCGAGCCTGAGGAGTCTTATGCGTACACGATCCGGATTGAAGAGAAGCCGGGACGCGGGCGTGGGACGATTATTATTGTGCGCGTGAATGACGAGATCGTCTACCAGTCTCAGTTACAGCCCCGCTACGAAGTCGTTGAGCAGACAGCCCTTCAGGCTGTCGAGCGGACATACCGAATTATGCAACGATACGACCTCAGTCGGCGCATCTTTTGACCTATTCCTTCATGATATTACTTGCTATGCCTGTTTCCCGATACGTCGCTTTTGTTCTTGTTACTCTAATTGCCGCGGGACTTAGCACCAGTGTCTGTGCGCAGGATTTTGTGTACCGCCCCAAAAACCCAGCGTTTGGTGGTTCGCCGGCCAACTTCTCCTGGATGTTTCAGAGCGCGCAGGCACAGAAAGACTTCGAGGACGAAACATCCCAGTTTCGGCGCGACCCGCTTCAGAACTTTCAGGATCAGTTGCAACGACGTCTTCTTAACGAGCTGTCACGCGAAATTATAGGGGATCGATTTAGCGGATCGGGAATCGATTTTGGTGAGGAAGGCAGCTTCGAGTTTGGCGACTTTTTTGTCGAGGTGGAAGAAGGGCCCGACGGACTGCGCATTCAGATCATCAACGCGCTTACAGGCGACTCGTCTACGATAACCGTACCTGCTCTCCCATAGCAGTCTCTTTACGCCTGCTTTCAGTTCCACATCTTTTGCTCTCTGTTTCACTATGCCCTACCCAGACCTGATGCACTTTTTAGGATCGCGCTCGGCACGATTCATTGTTGCTATTTGCTACCTACTCATCATCGGATCTGTCTTCACTGGATGTGCGAACTACCTGGCCCCGCTTGAAACAGAAGAAGCAACTCCGGCTCCTCAGACACGCTCGGCCGACCGTTTTGATGACTTGCCTGCTCCGAGCGAACGGGTCACAGCAGCCGTATATCGATTTCGAGATCAGACCGGGCAGTACAAGCCGTCCAACAACATTTCAAGCTGGTCGACAGCCGTTACGCAAGGCACGACCTCTATTCTGATGCGAGCACTGGAGACCTCGGGCTGGTTTGATGTGATTGAGCGTGAGGGCCTCTCGAATCTGATGAACGAGCGTCAGATCATCTCCTCAATGCGTCAGATGCATGAGGGGGAAGGAGCCCGTCCACTACCGGCCCTCCGATTTGCGGGTATTCTGTTGGAGGGGGGAGTCATAGGGTACGACGCCAATATCATGACTGGAGGCGCTGGGGCGCGCTACTTTGGTGCGGGGGCCTCTGGCGAGTTTCGCCAAGACCAAGTCACCATCTACCTGCGCGCGGTTTCTACGCAGAGCGGCCGGGTTCTGAAAACAGTGCATGTAACTAAGACGATCATCTCCCAAAAAGTAGACGTCGGACTCTTCCGCTTTGTGGAGCCGGAGCGCATTCTGGAAGCGGAGACGGGCTACACGTTCAATGAGCCTCCCGTGCAAGCGGTTACGGAGGCTATAGAAGAAGCCGTCTTGCAGCTTATCGTTGAGGGCATACGTAATGGGATTTGGAGTGCTGAGGACGGATCGGACTTGGACTCGGATGTCTTTCAGCGACACGACCGCGCACATGCTCAGGCGCAACGGATGAATGCTTTCAACAAGCTCCAGACGTCTCCCCAGCGCGGTAGCTTCGGAATAGGCACTGGGGCCAGCGCCATCCGCTACCGGGGCGATTACAGCAATCCGCTCATCCGCGCCGGGGCCGATGCGTACGTGCGCGGCACGCTTTCGCCCCGATGGGCCCTGGGGCTTTCGGTTGGATACGGCACACTCGCAGCAGAGTACTCCTTTGCGTATCGTCACCTGAGCGCCGAGTTACACACGCTCTATTATGTGCTGCCACACAGCCGTATATCGCCGTATCTATCGGCTGGCAGTGGCTTGCTCTATCAGCGGTCGAATGGAGCCGGAGCCTCGTTCTCCTTCGGTAACAATATCTTTCCCTATGCAATGGCGGGCGCTGGGGTTGAGTGGATGCTTACCGCCCAGATTGGAATTAGCACAGGCGTACACGGCAACATCGCACTCATTGATGGACTCGACGGAAAATCGCTCGGCGGGGCCCACGACGGATTCTGGAGTGCACGCGTTGGGCTGACGTACTACCCTGCGTTCTTTTGAGGATGACCATGCAACCTTTCATTCATTACACCAGGATCATCCAAATAAATGCACCGCCTTCACCATTCGACCATTTACGCGAACACGCGTTATTTGCTATTATCATACTGTATTTAAAATAGATACCGCGCACTTATTCCGATATACGTTTAAGACTAAGTGCCGCATTAAATTTTTTCCAAACACTCTCGCTATCCCAAGTACCAGATTGGCACGACCAGAGGTGGCTATGTTCTTCTAATGTTGTATTGCCCCACAAAAAACGACGCTCGCGGCGGCTCCGAGACTTGTCTCGGAGAAAGGACCCCACGAACGTCGCCGATGCTACTCGCATAGCGAGCCGCATGTGCGTCTCATTATCAGGGTAGCATCTCTAAAGTTCCACAGAAGCCTAATTTTGGGCATGTGGCTAAAGATATACCTCAACTAAAACGAGCATTTACGCCATGAGAAACGTATTTATCATTACATTGGCGCTGGTCTTCTCGACTGGTGTGGCTTTTGCGCAGGGTAATGAGGCATTCATCCAACAGGTCTCAGAGACCCCTCCGCCCATTACGAGTAATAACAACAACGATGCTCTTGTTGATCAGACTGGTGAGAGTAACTTTGCCCGTGTTATCCAGGGAACGCTGGCACCATTCTCAGGAGCCGTGTTAAATAATGAAGCTCGGGTATTCCAGGATGGCACCGATAACTTCGCGCGGCAGCACCAGGTTGGTAACAGCAACTTTGCTCGCGTCGACCAGGATGGCACCGAAAACCGCGCCTATCAGCAACAGGCGCGTAATAACAACGAAGCGCGTATCATCCAAGACGGAACTGGCAACGAAGCACGTCAGAACCAGGACATGTTTACTGGGACGCTCGATGCTTCGAATAACTTCGCACGGATCTTCCAGGACGGCCACGACAACTGGGCCCGTCAGGATCAGGACTACGCTTCGAATGACGCTCGAATTGTTCAGGAAGGCGATGATAACTGGGCGCGCCAGTCACAGGATGGTCAAGCCAATGGTTTAGGCTTTAACGAAGCCCGAACCTTCCAAGACGGCAGCGGTCATTGGGCTCTTTCTGTTCAGAGCGGCAGTGATCACTTCAGTCGTATCGATCAAGGCGGCTTGGATAACACTGCCACTGTTCGGCAGCGCGACTAATCCGGCAGAAGTCACGCAGGGGCACTAAACACGCCCGTGTGTCAACACGCCGCGTAAAAGTCAGCTCCCTCCCTTCTTCGCTTATGCCGAAGGAGGGAGGGGATGGCTTTAGGCTTTGACTCTTTCGACGATGACAAATACACCGTTCTAACTGATTCCAATAGGCTCATGCGATACGCCATAATTTTTCCCGTACTGTTTTCGCTTCTGGGGCTGAGCACAGGCCTCTGGTTTACCAGTGATCTTCATGCCCAAGATCGCGATCGCGCATATATCGACCAGGTTAACGATAAATCACGAGCTGACTCTCCGCCTGCCCGGAACGGTCCGTCACTTCCAGACAACGAAACCACCACGTCCGATCGATTGGGCGTCTCGGCGTACGGGTTCTACGATGCCCTCGTGCGTGATCAGGGAGCTCCCAACATGATTGGACGAGCCATGCAGCCCAGTGATGGAAACACAGCTGTCCTCATCCAAAGAGGCGATAATAACAGTGGGATGATTGAGCAACATGGAGTTGGACACATGGCTCAGCTTGTTCAAAATGGAGATGGAAATGCTACAGACATACTTCAACGAGGGCGCGACCACTATGCTGACGTCCAACTTTTCGGGGATGAAAATGTATTCTCGCTGGAACAGCACGGCGAATCAAACAGATATGAGCTCAATTTTGACCAGGGATTGAATGCTCCCATCAACCATAGTGTTGTGCAACGTGGTGCAGGACTCTCACTCTCCCAGACCGGGTTTAGCACAACGGGTCCCGCAACCGTTGTCCAGGAAGGAAACGGGATGGAGGTACAGATCGAACACAACCAGTAGCACATATCCATCTCATTCAGAATGTTATGCGTTATCTCACACCATTTCCGTTCCTACTGTACTCGATCATCGGGGTCTTGGTTGGCTTTATGGGGACGTTCACCACATCGTCTGATGACGCTCGTATCCAACTCACCAAAGACGATGCTACCCTGTTGGTAACCGGTCTATACAGCACCGAGCAGCCGCCGTCCGACATGCTCTCGTACACGCTCCGCCTGGTGCGCGAGGGAGCAGGAGGGCGAAGCGCTTCCACACAGTCTGGATCGTTTGAAGTCACTGCAGGCACGGTCCGGACACTGGCTACAAGCCGCGTCAATGCAGGCGATGGAGATACGCTCCAGATCGACCTTCACATCCGTAATGGCAGCGCCGTTGTGGCGCATGAGGCCATCCGTTGCATTGTACCAATCTGTCCACTCACCGATTCCACAGACTAAGCCCCTTATTCAATTGATGAACTACCTGACCATACCCCCCTATATCGTATGCATGGTCGTCATACTTCTCTTTGCTGGATGCAAAGAGGCCTCGCTCGATCCCAGCGCCACCGGAACGATTGAGGGCACTGTGATGGACGAGGCCACCGGCGCGCCGCTCTCGAATGTCGAACTGAGTACCAGCCCGGCAAGCGATGTTGTGCTATCGGACAACGACGGATCGTTTGCCTTCCCGGGCTTGGATGTGGGTGATTACAACCTGCGAATCCGAAAAATGGACTACGAAACCCGCTCGGTTTCGGTTGCCGTGCGCGAAGACCGTGCCACTACGGTGCAGCTCTTCATAAATGAAGAGGATGAGACCACCGAGCGCGACCTGACTGCCGAAGTCACCAGCTTCATTAACCGAACCGACGAAGATGGAAATACATCCGTTCGGGTGGAGTACCGTATCCTAAACACAGGCAGCGGAACGATTCCGGAGTACGAAGTCACCTTTCGCGTTGAAACGGATCAGAATGATAATCGTCTTGAGCAAGTCGAAGGCACGATGCTCCGCGAAGAGCAGTCAGACGTAGGAGATTTCATTATGGAACTGGATGGCGCCGAAGCAACCGATGCAATGATTGAAGAGGTCTGGTTCGATTCGTAAAATATGCACCATGAACTGCAGTTTCTGAACTGCGGTGCCAGTCAACCAAGGGCGTGTGTAGCAGATCTTCCTGCAGCCAACTGAGGATGACAGGCTGTTGGTAACCCGGTCTGCCGTGCAATGCCGACTGATAAGAAAGTAGCGAAGCGCTTCCATTTTTGCAGAAAGACGTTGCATCCGACCCATCTAATGTGCACATTACGAATCCGGCACTTATCGAAGGGTGCTGCACAGGCTTCGTTTCCTTTCGTTATATGACGTGGTTCGTCAGACATTATGAGTGATTCCTCGATTGCTGAACACGCCGACCTGGGCGATTTTAAGACGCTTGAGCAATTTATTCTGGAGACGCAGAGTGAGTATGAACACTCCAGTGGCTCGTTTTCGAGGCTCCTGCGCGACATGAGCGTAGCGGCCAAGATTGTGAACCGTGACATGCGCCGTGCGGGGCTGCTCGACATTTACGGCCAGACGGGCATAACGAACGTACAGGGCGAAGTGCAGAAGAAGATGGATGCGCTGGCCCACAAGGAGTTCGTGCTGGCGCTGCGCCGAGGCGGGGAGTGCTGCCTGATTGGTTCGGAAGAGCACGCCGAGGCCATCCCGATTGACGCCAGTAGCGAGTCGGACGGCCACTACATTGTGCTGATGGATCCGCTCGACGGCTCCTCAAACATTGATGTGAACGTCTCGGTGGGCACGATCTTCAGCATCTACCGCATCCCCGACGATGTACCGCCGGAAGAGGCTACGCTTGATGATGCGCTGCAACCTGGTACCGATCAGGTCGCGGCCGGATACATCGTGTATGGCTCCTCGACGATGCTTGTGTACACGACCGGGCACGGCGTAAACGGATTCACGCTCGATCCGTCGATTGGCGAGTTTTTGCTGTCGCACCGCAACCTCCAGACGCCC
>CAJXLX010000068.1 GCA_913056335.1 uncultured Rhodothermaceae bacterium | reverse complement strand
TGCATCAGGTCGATGATGTGGATGTTGTTCCGCTCCATGAAGATGTATTTCTCCATGCGCGGATTCCACCGGCTGGTGAGGTGGCCAAAGTGCGATCCGGCCTTCAGCAGCTGCTCGATCGTAACGCGGTGCTCAGGCTTGCCACCGGCCTCGGCCACAGAACTATCGTCGTCCTCGTCCTCGGCGTCGTCATCAGCGGCGGCCTCGGCGTCTTCTTGCGCTTCAGCATCTGAGGCTTCGGCGTCTTGCGCCTCGTCCTGCTCCGCTTGCGCGTCGTCGCTGGTATCAGCAGACGCGTCGGGCTGGGCCTCGGCGGTGTCGGATTCAGAGGACGCCTCTTCGGGCGGAGCCTCGGTGGCATCGGTGGAAGCGGCCTCGTCGGCCTTCGGGGTTTCGTCGGTAGCCATAGGTTGGGTGGTAAGCGTGAAAAAACGGGTTTAGGCGACTACGACCGTCGTCTGGCACGCGAAACGACACGCGGAGCAAAGCGCATTTGTGCGCAGGAGCCCCTGGGTGTCGTCAACCCACGTAGCATCGGGCCGTATGATTGATTCGCTTGGAAAAACCAGATTCCGGAGCGGATTAACGCTTGGAGTACTGGCTCTTTTTCCGGGCTTTGGGCTGGCCGTACTTTTTGCGTTCGACCATGCGGTCATCGCGGGTCAGGTAGCCGGCGTTACGCAGGGCCGGGCGCAGCTCTTCGTCAAACTCGACGAGGGCGCGGGCAATGCCGAGGCGTGCTGCTTCGGCCTGGCCGGTGAGGCCACCGCCCGATGCATTCACGAGCACATCGAAGTTACCGACGGTGTCGGTTACGACGAAGGGCTGGTCGAGCTCGCGGCGGCGCCATGCGACCGGGAAGTATTCGGACGCGTCTTTGCCGTTTACCGTGAACGAGGTGCCGTCGCCCGGACGCAGGTATACGCGGGCCGTTGACGTTTTTCGTCGCCCAACGGCGTTGAATTGCTTAATAGAAGCCATAATGGAGGGAGGGTTGGTGGTAACGCACAAACGAAAACCCGCTCGTCTTTACCATTCAAGCGGAGTAGGCTGCTGGGCCTCGTGGGGATGCTCGGGGCCGGTATGCACTTTCAGTTTGGTAAGCATGCGGCGTCCCAATTTGTTCTTGGGGAGCATGCCCTTCACGGCCATCGTGATGAGGCGCTCGGGATGCTTATCGCGCACTTCGGCAGGCGAAAGCTCTTTCTCGCCGCCGGGGTAGCCGCTGTAGCTGCGGTACATCTTGTCGGTCTCTTTCTGACCGGTAAAGCGTACCTTGTCCGCATTTACCACCACGACAAAGTCGCCGGTGTCCATATGCGGGGTGTACATCGGCTTGTGCTTCCCACGCAGCACATGGGCAATGCGCGAGGCTAAGCGCCCCACGACCATGTCTGCGGCATCCACGATATGCCAGTCGCGCTCAATGTCGCGCGGTTTGGCGCTGTACGTCTTAAAGCTTTGTGTATTCATAGGTATAGTCCGTCTGCAAAACGCTCGGATCCGAAAGTGTGAAGCGGCCCGCCTCTTACCCTGCAGGTGCGGGTGCGGCCTGCGTTGGAATGCTACGAGGGGATCCGCTTCGGCATGTATGGCAACAGGGCCCAGGGTGTCGTTGTTGTTGCGCAGCGCATGCGAAGGCGGGGCCGGCGGTAGACTGCAGCATCGGCGCTGGAGCAATGCGCTACACAGAGGCTGTGCGGCGCTGTACATCCAGGATGCTGCAAAAAAGTATTGCGTTCACACTACAGGCGTATGTGCACGACCGGGGGAAGGTGCAAGTTTTGAGGATGCAAAGGTATTCCTGTAATCTTGATGCACCAACAGAGCGGCACGGACGACAGTCCGGAGAGGCGAAGCGCAGGGGGGATCCAAGAGCATAGACCCCAACAGCATACGCCTGGATTCCTCTTCACAACAAATCCAGCGCGTCCATATCGATCTACACGTACATGGTTGGCGGATGCATGGCCAAGGCACTTCTCTGATGTCATTCCGAGCGAAGTCGAGGAATCTTCTACACGGTTGGCAGACGCCTGCACGGGGAGCAGTCACGCCGCAGGACACTGACAATGCCGTTCACATATCTATAACATTTCGGGCTTGCGTGTCGTTTGCTTTTTTTTCACGTTAAAGCCGCGTCAAGACGGAGCAACAGTTCCATATCATGCTTCGACCGCTTCACAAGGTTGGTCTCGGATGTTTTGTGTTAGCCGTCACCTTTGGTCTGTGGTGGTATGCAGGCCACGGCGCAACAGAAGGGGTATCGTCTACGGTTCAGCTCGCAGACGTGTCGTGGAATGCGCTCCCACTTGTTATGAAGGAGGAGCAGGTGCAAAGGCCGACCCGCCGTGCAGTTGATGGTGCCGTTGATCAGGTCATGTTTTTTGTGTATCGCCCGCACGACTGTTATAGAAATCGGGCTGCCATGGAGGGATGGCACCGGGTGGCTGCGTCGTTTGAGCAGGTAGAAGCAGTCAACGTGCTCAAGGAGCGCGGCGCAACGCCTGCCCGGCGCTATCTCTCCGAGTTTGCAACGCCGTATCCGACCCGACTCGACACGACGGAGTGGTTTAATCATACCCTTGGGGTCGAGAGCACTCCTGCTGTTGTGCTGGTTTCGGAAGACGAGAAGCCGCGTATTATATCGCCCTCGGAGCAGCGATCCGACAACGACCGTCGCCGACTGCTTGACGTGTCATAGAGTATGTTTACCAGGATGGCTTGACCTACGCCTTGCGTCCAAAACTTCGTTCCAGACATTGATTCCACACCCATTGGCATGGGGGCCGGATGGACAGCGCTTCTGTCTGCTCGGTGCCGACGACGTATCCCTTCCCCATTCTTCGTATTCTCTATCAATGAACCCTCATAAACCGATGAACAAATCATCTTTATCCAGCCGACTGGCGAACTTTCTGAGTTCGGCATTTCTGGCTCTTGCATTGCTCGTGGCTGTTGGCGTTGCTGTTCACAGCATGGGCCTGAACGAGGCCACGGCGAAGGCAGATGTTGAGCCACAAGCTGATATTTGTAGTAATGACTTTACGTTACCATTCAGCTGTGCAGGAATCCCTGTTAATTGCTTTTGTGAGATCGTAATAGAAGAGCCGCAATAGGGCTAACTGTGGGATCAGGTTTCCCAAGTCTGTACACAAAAAGAGATGTGCCCAGTTCCTGCTCAATCGGGATCTGGGCACACTACACGAATAGTATCTTCGGTGTATGCAATCTATTCAATTTATACTTGTCACATTCCTCTTTCTTGCAACGTTATCGGCATGCAGTTCTGATACTTCCCTCGAAGTCCGCTCATTATCGGAAAGTGACCGGCTGATCCCTGTGGACACGATCGCAATTCAAGAGACGGATGAGGACTACATCGGGAACTACGATGTCCTTTATGTTACGAATAGCCCCTTTCGTATGTATGTCCCCGACATACAACGTGGACGTATTGCAGTGCTAAACAGGAATGGAATCATTGCACGTTACATCGGAGAGCCTGGCGCTGGACCTGGTGAGCTTAGCGGGCCAGTATCTGTGAAAGTGGCAGGAGACCGCGTCGTGGTTAAACAGTCCAACGGGCAAGGAATGGCTGTCTTTGATACATCAGGTACGTATGTAGACAGTTACCAATTTCCAGAAGGGGTACAGAGTTTAGGCGCTCATGCTTTTCATACCGTGGAGGAAGGATACATCCATGCCGTGACAAAGAGCGAGTCTGTTCTCGATCTTCCAGCGTCTCCTGAGCAGCCAACGTTGGGGCAGTTCAATAACCAGTTTGAATTGGAGCACTACTTCGGCTCATACCCTGAGATGTATACAGAAGTAGAATATGCTTTGGGGGAAGCCTCGATTGACCTGGAAGATGGAAGCCTGGTCGTCGGGTACAATCTGACGCCCGATGTTCAGGTGTACAATGCGGAGGATCGCGTACTCGCAGATGTAAAACAGCTCTCACATTCCGAATTCAAACATCCATCCGAGCCCCTTTCTATCCGTATGGCTCAGGAAAATCAATCTGACTTTATGGAGCAGCTGGCTGGTGTTTCATTGGTGCGTCGCACCTATCTGCTTCCTAATCGAACCGTTGTACAAGGATTCGAGAACCGAACGCTCGCTTTTTACGAAAACGAGCATGATCCCGCTGAACGTGAGGACTATGCCATTCTTGCTGATCTCAATTCTGATCGGCAGGAAGCCCTGTCGCTGCCCGGTCCCATTCTCGCCCGTGACGATTCCAACCGCATCTACGTCGAACTCGACCCGACCCCCGACCAGCGTACAATCGGCGTGTATGAAGTGACAGGGTGGGATGATTGAGTGTGGACGTGTGGAGGGATGGACGTTTGGATGTGTGGAAGTTTGGAGGACGCAGGCTGAAAGCTGCTCTGGCTGGTATAGGCGCTTGCAGTAAAACCTTGCATGTGAATACGAGAGCCCGCTATTCTCAAATAGAAGATATAACCGGACTGCAACTCACCCTTATTTTCGTTTTACCCTGAAAATGGGAATAAAGCGGTGCGCTGTTTTCATCTGCCCATTCACGCTTCCATACCTCCATCCCCAACGGAGCATGCGGAGTTGGTATCACAACAAATCCAGCGCATCCATATCAATCGACACATAGTGGTTGGACGGTGGACTGCCGTAGGCGGTGCGGGCATGGCGGAGGGCGCGTTGTAAGACACGCGGTCCGGCGGTGGTTTTGAGGATGGTGCGGTACCGGAAGTAGCGCTGCACGCGCTGGATAAACGCCGGGTTCGGCCCCAGAATGTCGATGCCATCGCTGCGCTCCTGGAGGCCACGGGTCCAGTCGGTGGCCAGCCGCTCCGCATCCTTCTGCTCGGGGGCGCGAAACTCAACCGACGCCACGTTGCCAAACGGCGGATACCGCAGCGCCTTGCGTTCCTCCAGCGCATGCGCGGCGAAGTTCTCGTAATCGTGCGTCTGGGCAAACCGAAGCGCCGCATGATCAGGATTGCGGGTTTGCAGCAAGACGGTGCCTGACAGATCCGCCCGTCCGGCGCGGCCCGCGACCTGAGTGAGGAGCTGAAACGTGCGCTCTTCGGCACGGAAGTCGGGGAAGAGCATTCCCACATCCGCATCCACCACGCCCACCAGCGTAACCCGTGCAAAGTCAAGGCCCTTTGCGATCATCTGCGTGCCGAGTAAGATGTCGCCCTCCTCTCGAAACGCGCTCAACAGCGCATGGTGTGCGCCCTTCTGCCGCGTGGTGTCGCGGTCCATGCGCAGGACGGTGGCCGCAGGCAGTTCACGAGACAACATTTCCTCGACGCGCTGCGTGCCCGTGCCGATGCGCTGCAGGGCGTCGGAGTCGCACGACGGGCAGTGTGCGGGTGTGCGGCGCGTCTGGCCGCAGTAGTGACAGCGCAACTGGCGTCCGTGACTGTGCTCGGTGAGCGACACGGAGCAGTCGGTGCAGTGCGGCACCCACCCGCAGTCGGCGCACTCAATGACGGGTGCATAGCCCCGCCGATTCTGCAGCAGCAGCACCTGCTCATCCCGCTCGATGCGCGCCTGAATCGCCTCCAGCATCGGATCCGACAGCGGACCGTTCAGCTGATGCTTCTTGCGCTGCTTCGTAAGGTCCAGGATCTCCACCTCGGGGAGTTGCGCGATGGTGCCATCGGCGGTGGGTACGCGGTCGGGCATCGACAGGCGGGTGTACTTGCCGCGCCGCGCGTTCATGGTGCTCTCCAAGCTGGGCGTAGCCGAGCCCAGCACGCACACCGCATCGTTCATGTGAGCGCGCATCACCGCCACATCGCGGGCATGGTAGCGGGGTGCCGGATCAAACTGCTTGTACGAGGCTTCGTGCTCCTCATCCACCACAATGAGTCCCAGATTGTCGAGCGGAGCCAGCACCGCCGAGCGTGGCCCAATCACGATCTGCTTGCGTCCGTCGCGCAGCGCCTGCCAGGTGTCGAAACGCTCGCCCGCGCTCATCTGCGAGTGCAGCACCGCTACCGTATCGCCCACATGTGCCCGAAAGCGCTGCACCGTCTGCGGCGTAAGAGCAATCTCGGGCACCAGAATAATGGCACTGCGTCCCGCGGCCACCACCTGCTTCAGCGCGGCAATGTACACCTCCGTCTTACCGCTTCCGGTAATGCCATGCAGCAGAAACGTATGGTAGGATGCGTCGGCGATTTCTGCTTCGAGGGCATCCAGCGCATCTTGTTGGGCCGGATGCAGCGTGTGGTTCGGCGGATCGCCGGGCGGGGGCAGGTCGCTCAGCGGCGAGCGATGCACGCGCTCCTCGGTCCGCTCCACGATGCCCTTCTCCACCAGGCTGTGGATGGTGCTGTACGGGGCATCGAGCGCGTTCACGAGATCGGCCTGGCGTACGGGCGCGCGCCGCTGCTCATGCGCGGTGGCCAGCGTGCGCACCACGGCTTTCTGCTTATCGCCCCGCAGCGACTCAGCGGCATCGCGGGCCCCGCTCCTGGATTGAAACGGCCCCGCCAGGCGCAGATGGGTTTCGGTTTTGGGGGATACGTTGGGATCGCTCAAGGTGGTCGTGAGTCGCACCAGATCCGCATCCGCCCAGTCCCGGATGCGCTGTAGCGAAACCGCCATGCCCAGCCGTTTCCGCAGGGCGCTCAGCGTAGTCGAGTCGTGCGCTGCCAGGTCGCGCCGCACGGACTGCGCTTCTTCAGTGTCGGGCCAGGCGGCGGCCTCCGCCTCCCCCAATGCCAGCCGCCGTTCGGTCTGCACGGTGAACCCGGCGGGGAGCGCGGCCTTTAGCGCCTCGCCCCAGCTACACACGTAATAGTCGGCGATCCAGCGGGTTAGCTGCAACAGCTCGGGCGGACAGGTGGGCCGCTCGTCGAGCACATCGTCGATCGGGCGAAGGTTGAAGTCGACGTCGTCGGGATCGGGTCCGGGTCCGGTGATAACCCCCGTGAGGCGGCGCCCCCGAAACGGCACGAGCACGCGGCAGCCCGGCTGGGCATCGGCCTCCAGCGCGGGCGGTACGGCGTAGGAGAACACCTGATCGAGCGGCAGCGGCAAGACGACGTTGACGGTCATGCAGAGGCGGACGTTGGATGTGCAAGGGTGAGTGCGGATGCGGCGCTTCCCCAACGCTTGTGGGAGCGATATGTTGAATCGGCAGGATGCGCGGAATCCCCATAGCCCGAGGGTACGAATGGATGATACGGGGCGTGCCGAGTCGGGCGATACTTGGAACGTATACAGATGGGCAGAGAAGCCACGCAGATCGTGCGTATCCGCCTGTCAGACTTCGTATCTCCTATACCGTTTCCGTTTCGTATGTCCTTTTCTGTTGAGCGGGTGGCCAAGCAGGCCCATCATGTGCGAGAGCGCCTGACGTATCTGCCGCGCGCGCTTCGTATGACGTGGAATGCCACACGCGGGTGGACGCTTGCCTGGGCGGTGCTGCTTGTACTGCAAGGGCTCTTGCCTACGGCATCCGTCTACTTGACCAAGGTGCTCGTGGATCGCATTGCGGAAGCGCTCAATATGGGGCTGTCGTGGGAGACGGCGGCGCCGGTGCTCACGCCCGCGGCGCTCATGGCGGGCATTATGGTGACGCTGGAGGTGCTGAAAGCGGTGGGCGCGTGGGTGCAGACGGCGCAGGCGGAGCTGCTGCACGATCATATCAAAGCGGCCATCCACGAGAAAGCCGCCGAGGTGGCGTATGCGTTCTACGAGTCGCCCGCCTACTACGACACCATGGACCGCGCCAACAGCGAGGCGGCGTCGCGGTCGCTTTCGTTGCTGCAGGGCATTGGCACCATTGCGCAGCACACCATTACGCTGGTCGGCGTGGCGGCGCTGCTCATCCCGTACAGCGTGTGGCTGCCGGGGGTGCTACTCGTTAGCACGCTCCCGGCGCTCTGGGTGGTGGTGCGCCACAAGCAGCGACACCATGGCTGGTGGGAGGACACCACCGACCAGCGGCGGTGGGCGCACTACTTCGACCGTGTCGTCACGCATCCCGTGCCGGCGGCGGAGGTCCGCCTTTTCGGACTCGGCGAGCGCTTTCGGTCGGCATATACCGCCGTGCGTAAGACGCTGCGCACCGACCGCCTGCGTCTGATGCGCGATCAGAGCCTGGCTACGTTTGGGGCGGGGCTCACGGCGCTTGTCATCACCGGCGGCGCTTTGCTGTGGATTGGCGCGCGTGCGCTGCAGGGGCAGGCGCAACTTGGCGATCTGGCGCTCTTTTACCGCGCGTTCGACCAGGGGCAGAGCCTCATGCGCACCGTGCTCAGCAGCCTGGGCACGCTCTATGCCGATGCGCTCTTTCTGGAGCACCTCTTCACGTTTCTCGACATCGAATCGGCCACCGAAACTGCCCACAAGACACCGGCCCCCGTGCCGCAGACCGTGCAGCACGGCATCACGTTCGAGGGCGTCGGCTTCCGGTATCCAGACAGCGACGCCTGGGTGCTGCGTGACTTCAGCCTCCACCTGCCTGCTGGGACGACGGTCGCGGTGGTGGGCGCCAACGGGGCCGGGAAAAGCACGCTCCTGAAGCTGATGTGCCGCTTTTATGATCCGCAAGAGGGGCGCATCCTGCTCGACGGCACTGACATCCGCGCCTTCGATCCGGCCCCGCTGCGCCGCCGCATTGCGGTGATGTTTCAGTATCCGGTGCACTACATCGCCACCGCCGCCAACAACATTGCGCTGGGCGATGTGCATGCCGATCGCTCCGACGCGGAGGTCCGCAGCGCCGTGCAGCGCGCCGCCCAGGGCGCGGGAGCCGACGATTTTATCGAGGAGCTGCCTCACGGCTACGACACGCTGCTCAGCAAGCAGTTCGACGGCGGCGTGGAGCTGAGCGGCGGGCAGTGGCAGCGCATCTCGCTGGCGCGGGCGTTCTACCGCGAGGCGCCCATCGTCATCCTCGACGAGCCCACCAGCTTTATGGATTCATGGGCCGAGGCCGCCTGGCTCGATCGCTTCCGCACGCTCGTGGATGGGCGCACCGCGCTCATCATTACGCACCGCTTTACCACCGCCATGCGCGCCGACCACATCATTGTGATGGAGCATGGGCAGATCGTGGAGCAGGGCGCGCACGAGGCGCTCCTTGACCAGGGCGGACGCTACGCGCAGTCGTGGCGCACGCAGACCGAGCATCGCGCGCCGCGTCGTCACACGGCCACCGCCTTTCAGACCTCGCCGCCGTTCTCCGCATCCCTCTCGTAAGCCCATGTCGACTGCCACTCGTTCTCCGAATGGATCGCCGCCTGCGCATCCTCCTGAAACCGCACTGGTGCAAGCCTGCGCAGCTATGCATTCCGCTGCCGATGAATCGGACCTCAACGCGCTCCTTGACCACGACCTGAACTGGGAGGTGGTGCAGATGCATGCGCGGCGGCATGGCGTGGAGGCGATGGTGCACCATCGTATTCATGGAGATGCGCGGGTGCCCGCTGCCGTTCGCGAGCAACTGGCAGCTACCAGCCGGGCCACCGCCCATTTCAACATGCACCGTCTGCACGTCTTGCTCGATCTGCTTCAACAATGCCATAATGCGGGCTGCCGTGTTGTGCCGTTCAAGGGCGCGGTGCTGGCGCAGCGCTACTACGGCAACCTCGCGTTCCGCCGCTTTGCTGACCTGGACGTGCTCGTGGCCCCTGCCGATCTGCCGGCAGTGAAAGAGATACTGCAGACCATGCACTTTGCCCCGCTGCGCACAGGCGACGCCGAAGACCAGGCGCTGCAGGCGCACATCGGCGTAGAGATGCACCGCGCCGCCGACCAGGTGATGGTCGAGCTGCATACGGAGCTCCTCAACAAGACGCTGGCCTACGACCTGGAGGCCGCTGATGTCCTCCAGCGCGCTACGTTGAGGGCAGTCGGCGGGCAGTCCCTCTACACGATGGCGCCCCACGACCTGCTGCTCTACCTCTGCGCGCATGGCACCAAGCATCACTGGGCGCGCCTGAAGTGGGTTGCCGATGTGGCGCATGTGCTGCACGGGCATCCCGAGCTGGATGCAGAAGCGCTCTGCCGGCATGCGCGTGCGCTCCACTGCGAGCGGGTGCTGCTTCTGGGTTTGCATGTAGCGGAGCGATGGCTGGAGGCCCCGCTTGCTCCAGCATTCCAATCGGCCATTGCGGCAGATCCGGTGGTGGACGAGCTGGCGCGCTTCATCGAAACGAACTGGCTTTGGACCGAGGCCGGGCTCGACCGCACCATCCGGTGGCAGCAGGTGTGCTTCTTTGCGCGCACACGGCGCCGCTGGCGCGATGCCTGGCCCATGTGGGTCGAGTACCTGCGCCGCAGTCTGGAGCCCAGCAGACAAGACCGCGCCTTCGTCGACCTTCCGCGTCCGCTTACGCCGCTGTACGCGCTGGTGCGCCCGGTGCGCATATGGCGCGATTGGCGCCGTGGGCCGGTGCCTAACTCCGCCGAGACTGCCCCCGCACCTACGCAATCTGACCCCGTATCCACCTAACGTGTGCTGGCTCTGATGGCTTTATTCAAGCGACTGTATCGTCTGGCGCGTGTGGGGTGGCATGCCCCGTGGCGCCGCCGCGGCGCATTGGCGCAGGCCCTGGTTGCCGTGCCCCTGGCCTGGGCAGCGCTGCGTTTGGTTCCGTTTCAGCGGGTGGTACAGGCCAGCGCGCCGCAGCCCCGCCGGATGGCCGATGATCGTGAGTTTGGGCGGATCGTGTGGGCGGGAGCGGTGGTGAGCCATGCGCTCTTTCCTGCGCGTCCGTGCCTGCCGCAGTCGCTGGGTACGCGCTACCTGCTGGCACGGGCGGGCTGCCCAACCGCGCTGCGCATTGGCGTGCAGCGCCGGGGCGCGGGGCTCGCTGCGCACGCCTGGCTGGAGCGCGACGGCGTGCCGATCATCGACCCCGACGGGGCGACCTCTTTTGCTCCACTGCAGGCGCCCTCTCCGCTGTAACGTGGCGATGCAACCCGCACTGCCTGCTCCGATGACTTCGTTCCATCCTCTACAATCTAATCCCTTTGCATCCCCATGACTGATACATCCTTAACCCCCGACGCCCTGCCCGATGATAGGCTCGTGCAGGCCACCGACACCCACGTGTCCTCCGACCTGGCAGGCGAGGAGGTCATCTTGAACCTGAGCAACGGCGTGTACTACGGCCTGAACCCCGTGGGCAGCCAGATTTGGACGCTCATCCAGACGCCGACATCTGTGGGGGATGTGTGCGCTGCGCTCCAGGAGACGTACCCCGATGTAGCCCCTGAGGTGCTGGCCCACGACATGCGTGCGCTTTTGGTAGAGTTGCACGAAGCCGAGCTGCTCACGGTGGTCAACGTAGCGGCCTAATGTATTCGCAACGCCAGGTTTTGTACCAACGAAGAAGCGCCCTTGGCCGTACTGGCGAAGGGCGCTTCTTTTGTGATTCAGCGTTGAGCTGGCCAGCCTTACGAGCAGTCGAAGACCGGGTTATCTGGGCGACCCTGACCGGGAGGGCAGTCGAAGGACGGGCCCTCGCCCCGACCGGGCACGGCGGTGATATCTTCAACGGAGCCGTAGGTAGTGAGCGTGGGCGGCGTGTATGTAGAACGTTCCATATTAGAGAAAAACATTGTGATACGTGGACTAACAAAAAAGACGACGTAGATGCCAATATAGTACGACTCGGACGGCTGTTATGAGCAATCCGTGATGGGCAGCGCAAACTCGCGTCCACCAATGGAAAAGCTGAAGTCGCTGGGCGCGCCGATCTGTTTGCCAAAGGCGCAGCCGCGTGCGGTGAGCGTGGTGACTGAGCCGTACGTGGTAAGGCGTGGGGGCGTGTAAGGAGTGGTATCAGGCATAAGATAGAAATCGGTTAGCATGTAGGAAGTCGAGCGTGTGCTGAACAGCAGAAGCACCTTGTCGAAAGTGTACACGGGGCCGAGCAGCGGTGCCATCTGGAAATTGCTCAAGGTGGAGGCGCCATCGCAGGGGTGGACACATGCGCCAGTGGCGAATTGGGCCTCGTACCACGAGAAGATGTAGGGGCATCGGTGAGCAGGGCCACCAGGTCGGGCAGTTGTGTTAGATCACGGGGGCGCGTGAGCTGGTACACGGGTACGTGGCGCACCATCTCAGACAGCTGGTGGAAGTGATCGGCTCCGGTACCATAGCGGCCTACAAAGCGCGGCGCATAGGTTTCGGATAGCACGGCCACAAACGCCTCGCGCGGATCCATCGGGGTGCACGCGAGCGTGTCGCCAAAGCTCAGTACGTAGACAGCGCGCAGCGGATGGGCGCGGGTGGCAAAGCAGTTTCGGGCACGCCAGGCGCGTTTTGGGAGGCGGGGTGCGATGGTGTCCATCATGTCGGGCGTCTGCCCCACGGCCTGGGCGGCGTCGGGCCAGAGCTTGATCTGCGGGAAAGCAGGCGCGATGTTTATGGAGGCATCTGGGGCTGGACGCACAAGCGCCAGCACGTCGTCGGAGAGCAGCGGGTAGCCGGCCTCTTGCAGCGCGGCGGCGGTGGTGGACTTGCCCGCGCCTTTGGGTCCGATAAAAGCAGCGGCCCCATTCGGTAGCGCAACCGCGCTTCCGTGTAGCGTGCACGTGCCCCGCTGGTGCAGAATCAGGCCCATCATCACGCCCAACAGCGGCAAGCGCTGCATGGCTGGGGTGGCCACGGGGGCGGGGCGAAACCGGATGCATGAGCCGTTGTCAGCAGCATACGTGCCTAAGTTGGCCCAGTGCGCATAAATCGTTGAATTGGTGGTACGCACTTGCACCGAGCGCTCCGGCGCAAAAGCCGGAGCGTCGGTCAAGGTATCACGCAGAATCGTTAGATCGGCAGCCTGCGCATTGGGGGCTGGCATCAGTTCTGGGAACCGGATGGCCGACCGAATGCGCAGTCCGTATGCGCGGTAATGATGCATGGCGTGAGGCATGAATTCAGAACAGGATGCGATGTGGGCTGCCGAGACAGGTCGCGACGGTGCTGAGGCAACGGCATCAGCTACGAGCAGTCGGATACGAAATTGCCGTGCGTGAACAGGCCGTCTTTCGGGCCGCTGGTGGCCTTGCAGATATGGGCGCGGTCGCGCGTGAGCTGTTCGACGGACCCAAAGGTCGTGAGCGTGGGTGCTTCGTAGGAAACGGGTGTCTTGGTCATGATACGGTAGCGGGTAAGGATGAAGGATACGCGGCATCGACAAGCGGGGATACGTCTTGCCGCAAGGGGCTTGACGATGCCATGGATGAAGCGGCAAGGTGGGGCCAGGCATCGAACCAGGCGGCTACGCCCAGTATGCGCCAGCACGTGGTGGCATCGCCCGATGCGCGAGCAGCAGCCACGGCGCCGGGAGCCAGGTAGTTGGTGAGCTGGGGATGCGTAGCAGCGGCGTCGAGGCGCGGGGCGGCATCACGAAGCAAGTTGCGCTCAAAGGTGGGGGCCAGATTCGACTTGCCCGCCCGCCAGCGGATTGCGGCGGGCATGTCGGGCGCCATGGCGGTGCGCAAGACCCAGCGCGTCCACCCGTGGCGGAGCTTTTGGGTAGGCGGAAGCGCCAGGCAGTACTCCAGCACGCGCCGGTCGTAGAACGGATGGCGCCGCTCGATGCCGTCGGTAGCAGCCAGGTGGTTAATCTCAGCCAAGACGGCGCCGGTGGCTGCATCGTCCACGTAGAGCGACTGGGCGTGGGCTTCGCGCTCGGTTTGGGGCAGGGGCGGTTCGGGGCGTTCGGGGAGCAGGGCCGCCCGCTCGGGGCGAACGAGCGCGGCAGCTGTTGCGGGCGAGTCGCCTCCCAGCACGCAGCGCATCCAGAGCGCCTTGCGTGATACACCAAGCGCGCGGTGCAGCAGCCAGGCGGCCTGTAGTCCGCTCGTCTTGTGTGCAGCGATGTGGTCGCGCAGATAGGGCGCGCCAAATGCCCAGAACAGATCGGGGCCGCGTGCGCCTCCAATGCGATCGACCAGCGCCTGCACTTCGTCAATGAATGCTGTCCAGCGCCGGGCAGCGGCCAGTTCCGAGAGCCATCCGAAGCCATGCGATACGGCGACGTCGCCTTCGGAGCCATCGAGCAGCACGGTGCAGCCGGCCTGGCGCGCGGAGCGGTGGATGTGGCGCTGCAGGTACAGGTTGCAGATGTGGGGCGGCGCCGCCAACTCGCGTACGGCGTCATCGAGATGGGCTGCCGGGTTGAGGTGATCTACCGGCAACTGGTGCGTGCGGAAGCGTCCGGTGCGCGTGAGGTGATTGAGGTACGCCCGCTCGTCGCTGCGGCGGCGCAGGTGGGGCGGTAGGTTCGGAAATGTAGCGGCAAAGAGCGGAAGCGGTGCTGCACCAGGACGAGCGATGTGGGCCAGGCATGCCACTGCTGCGGAGTCGAGTCCGCCACTGGCCGAGACGCCGGTGCCCGAGCCCGCCATGCGGTCGTTGACGGCGCGTTGGAGCACGGTGCGCAAGCCGCGGGCGCAGGCGACATCGGAGCTGAAATCGGATGATGGAGGGGCTGGGGCCTGGGCCTCCGCCTGCCAGTAGCGGTGCGACGTCGTGCCTGTGGGGGTGAGCACGAGCGCGTGGGCGGGCGGCACTGCGCGTATCCCTTCGAAAAACGTGTCGAGGCCGCCTGTGGTGGCGCGCACCAGGTAGCGGGTCACGGCCTCCTCGTTGACGCGAGGGGAAACTTGCGGATGTGCAAGCAGGGCGCGCACGGTAGAGGCAACGGCGACCCCGCCGGGCGTGTGCGTATAGAAGAGCGGGCAGATGCCGATGGCATCGCGGATGAGCACGAGACGGTGCTGCCGGGCATCCCAGAGGGCGATGGCATAATCGCCCAGCACGTGGCGGCCCAGGTCGGCGCCCCAGCGCGTGTAGGCCCGTGCAATGAGGTGCGCAGGCGACGGCGGCATGGCCGGATCGGTCGAGGTCCGCAGCGTGTGCCAGAGCGCCTGCACATCATCGATGCGCGCATCGGCAGCGACGTATATCTGGGGCGCGCGCAGATGGTGAATCCCGGCGTAGGTCACACTTCCTATGGTCGCATGTGGCGTCTGCAGCAGCGGTACGGGCGGATGCGGGGTGGCATCCGAAAGGATGTGCGCGACCCAGGCGGGAGCCGGGGCGGCATGCCAGGAAAGATGGCCGGCAAGGAGGCGCATGTGCGTGGACTCCGAAAACGGACGAGTAGCAGGGAGATATTAAGCAACCTGCTGTCAGTATATCGGAGGGCGCAGAATGGGGCTATCGGCTTCTGTTGGTGTACACGTGCGCTTTTGGCGCATGGCGACCCGGAAAAGGCGGGGCGCGAGCCGTTGGAGACGTACGCGCCTTGCCGTCAGTCGGAGTTGGTCGCGGCATTAGCGGGCCAGGCGCCGACGAGCGTGGCTTTGTTGGGCAGCGTGTGGAGCGGCGACCCGTTGAGGTCGAGGAGGGTGAGTCCGTCGTTGGTCGGCACGACGAGCGTTTGCGCATCGACCCAGCCCCACACGGGGCCGGTGGCGGGTTGGAGCAGGTCGGTGGATCCGGCCTGGCGGACAGCGGCTTGCAGGCGGTTGTCGCTGGCTAATGTAAAGGCGACAGCATCTCCGGTGGGCGACCAGTGCGGGTGTTGCTGAGCGCCTGCGGGAGCCGTAGCTGGGGGAACCAGAAAGGTGGTTTCGTCGGATTCGACGCTGTACACGACGAGGCGGCGCTGGCCATCTTCAAGGACGCTGGCTGCGAGCTCGGGCGTGTTCGGCGCCCAGGTGGCGTGACGTGGCGCGCGGTCATCGCCAAAGAGTCGAGTTTCCTGCGCCCCTGCGGCGTTGCCCACGTACAGCGTAGAGTCGGGCTGGTAGGCGTCGGCCTCGCGGTTGTATTCGAGCGTGCGGTAGACGTAGGCCATGCGGGTGCGCGAAGCGTCGTACGTCATGTGGTAATGCCGCCGGATGTCGAGGGTCGCCTGGGTGGCGCAGTCGTCGGCGGCCACGAGGTAGAGGTTGTCATCGTTGCGGACGGCCAGTTGGGTATCGGAGAGCCAGGCCAGCACCTCGGTCGATGCGCTGCATCCCACCGAACGCGTGGTGCCGTCTTCGGCTATGCGAATGGTGCCGGTGCCGCGATTGCCCTCGGCGGTGGGGGTGTAGACGCCATAGGCAAAGGCGTTGCGCTCGGGGTGCCAGGCAATCGAGTACGTCGCGGGCTGGGCCCGTGCATCCACCCGTTCAATGCGATTGTGGCCCAGCGTGTAGCGCGCCAGGTGCACCGAGTCGGGCGTGGCGTAGGTGAAGGCCACGGCGTTGCGGGTGGGCGCGTCTACGTGCTGTTTGATGCGCGCAACGCCGGCACGGACTGGGCGCTGGGTGTCGGTATGCAGGTGGTGCACGCGCAGGGTGTCGTTTGCGTGCGAAAGGAGCGTGTAAGCCGGGCCTGTGGGTTCTTCAGGCACATCCTCGGCCTCGGTGGTGGAGGATGACGATGCGCAGTGCAGGTTCAGGAGGGCGGCTCCTGTAATCAGCAGAAGCAGGCAGGCAGACGAGAGAAAACGGCGCATAGGCAGCCATGCAGAAAAACGAAGCAGAACAAAACGACTGCAACATAGCCACTGGCATCCACAGAAGAGAAAAGAACAGCTGAAAACAGATGGCGGGAAACGGAGCCGTGGGATGCGTCATAGAGAACACTACAACGCCATGTAATTGCATGGTTTTCATGCTCTGATCGTTTTTGGTGGTGCCCATGCGCAATCTGCTCCGCTATACCGGATCGGCCCTCTTCCTGCTGT
>CAJXLX010000067.1 GCA_913056335.1 uncultured Rhodothermaceae bacterium | reverse complement strand
TAGTCGCTGACTGACACTGCATCGCGCGTCTCGGAGTCGGTGTCGAGCGCCTGCCCCTCGCAGAGCGCATCCATCGTGGGATGATACACGTCGAGGAGCGCCTCGGTGGATGCGTCGGCCTGGCGGAGAAGCCGTGTGGTGCAGCCCATGAGCCAGTCGCCCACCAGGATCGCCGTGGATTCATCCCACTTCACATGCACGGTGGGACGGCCCCGCCGCGCATCGGCCTGATCCATGATGTCGTCGTGCACCAGCGTGAAGTTGTGAAAGACCTCGGCCGCCAATGCCACCGGCTGCGATGTGTTTGGCGAGATGCCGTAGGCCTGCGCCACAAGATGCACGAGCACCGGACGCACGCGCTTGCCGCCCCCGTGCAGCACGTACCGGATGGGCGCGTAGAGCACCTCGGGCGTGCGGTCGGGAGCAACCAGTCCCGCCAGCGCATCGCTACACTGCGTGCGCAGCGTTTCTACAGATACAAAATTAGCCATACGGAGCAGGGCTTACGCCAGCGTGGTGAGCGTGTCGGCGATGCGCTCGTGCACGTCGTCGGGCGAGCCGGTGCCGTCAACGGGGACGAGCAGGTCGCGCTCCTTGTAGTAGGATTTCAGCGGCTCGGTCTGCTCGCGGTACACGCTCAGGCGGTTGCGGACCGTCTCCGGCTTGTCGTCAGGACGCTGCATGATGAGCTCTTCGTCAACATCGGCGGGCGGGGGATTCACGTCCAGATGGTAGTTCTCGCCGGTTTTGGCGTGGACACGACGCTTCGAGAGGCGATCTACGATCTCTTCGTCGTCCACCTCCAGGCTAAGCACGGCCTGGAGCGAGGCGCCGTGCTCGCTCAGGAACGTGGTAAGCCAGGTGGCCTGCTGCAGCGTGCGCGGGTAGCCGTCCAAGATAAAGTCGTCGTAGCCTGCATCGGCAATGGCGCCTTCGGCCAGCTTGCGGACTACGTCGTCGGGGACGAGCTCGCCCTGTTCGACATACGATTTGGCTTCGCGCCCCACCGGGGTATCGTTCTTCATGGCGGCGCGAATGATGTTGCCCGTTGCAATCTGCGTGAGGGTGTAGCGGTCAACGAGCTTGCGGGCTTGGGTGCCTTTGCCCGCACCGGGCGGGCCGAACAGGAGTAAACGCATGAGGCGAAGCAGCGGGGTCAGTTGGTGTAGGAGGGATGCGAAACGAAGCCGCCCGGACGCACGGTCACGGGCAGGCGTTGAACAAGCAGGCTACCGGGCGCGATCTATTCGTCGGAGGCGCCCGGGTGGTTCGACTCGAAGGCGCGATCGGCCAGGCGGCGCGAGAGTTCGATGAGCACCACCTGAATCACGATCTGCAGTGCGCTGCCTACGGTGCGGCTCAAGAGGCTGGGGGCCTCGGGCTGGGGGGCGGCCTCTACAAGCACCGGTACGCGATCACGCAGCACGTCGTCGACGATGGTGTCGGCGTTGGCGCCCGCCTCGATGGCGGTGCGCAGGTCGTCTTCGACCGCCGTGGCGTAGCGCGTGGCCCACTGGCTGCGTGTGCGTGGTCGGCTCAGCAGCCGCCCCACGACCCACCCGACGGCCAGTGCGCCCACACCGCTTACCAGCGGATACGAGCGGAGCGTCTGCCGCACCGAGGCTTTGATGTCGTCGGCCTCGCCGCGCAGCGCGTCGACCCGCTCCATGAGCGAGTCTTGCGCTGCGTCGAGTTGCGAGGAGATATCTTCGCGCGAAGGGGAGGAAGAAGTTGGCATGGGGGCAGGAAACGGGACAAAGGGTTGCTAAAACGCTTACGAGGCGGCGTTCGATGAGGCCGTATCGGGTGCGGTTGCGCCATTGGACTTCGGCTCCGAAGGCGGTGGGCCCTCGGGGGCTGCGTCGGGTGGTGCGTTGGATGCCTGCGCCTCGGCTTCCGCCCGTGCCTTTTTCCACTGACGGTAGAGCTGGGTCTGCACGAGCGTGGGCTGCACGCGGCGCACAATGGCGGCGGTGGCGCCGAGCCCGGCCGTGACGATGAGGAAGCCCCAGAACGGATGCCCCAGAAGCCAGCCCAGCCCCAACGCAATGGTGACCAGCGTAAAGAACGCCGCGAGCCCGCCGAATACGGCAATGATGATACCAATGGCAACCGCGTTAAGGCGCTCGTCGAGCTTGTCTTCCAGATCGATGACCGCCAGGTCGATGCGCAGGTCCACCCACTTCCGCAAGTCCGCCACCACGCCCTGAGCGTGAGTGGCGATCCGCTTCATGCGGGGACCGGATTCAGCAGCCGGGGTGTCGGGGGACGAGGGTGGTCGCTCCATAGGAAACGGCGTGATGCAAGTTCACAGGCAACGGTAATATAGCGGTTTCCGGGCGCATCGCAAATGAATACCCCGTTCACTCTTTTGGGCAGCCCGGTAC
This sequence comes from uncultured Rhodothermaceae bacterium, assembly GCA_913056335.1. Lineage (GTDB taxonomy): Bacteria > Bacteroidota > Rhodothermia > Rhodothermales > Salinibacteraceae > Longimonas. The sequence goes on along the minus strand of CAJXLX010000067.1, from coordinate 14,562 downwards.
CGGGGCGGCACTTTCTGTACGGCTGCCAATAGTACCCCACACCCGCCCGGAGTTGTTCGGCGGGGATTCGCTTGCTTTGTGGATTCTTCAGCGTGGCCTCTGCCCTATGACCATTGACACATCCCCGACGCCTAACCCCAATAGCGTAAAGCTAACGCCGAGCACGGGGGCACTCCTGAGCGATCATCCGATGCTCGCTATTAAAACGGCTGCAGATGCGCAGGGCCATGCCCTGGGCGAGGCGCTGATTGGACTCGACGGCGTGATTGACGTGTTCATGACGCCGGGATTTGTGACCCTCACCAAGGCTGACGATGCGTCGTGGGACGGCGTGCTCGACACGGCGCGGTCGCTCATCGTGGAGCATGTGGAGGGGGTGTAGGAGGCGCTGGGGCCCCTACTGCGGCACCTCCACCTCTACCGAGTCCATAGCCACGCCGGTGATGATGCCCAGTGCGCCCGTGACGTTCGAGGGCGGTTCGCGCCGGTCGGGGTCGTCGCGTTCGGCCATGAAGGAGGCGTACTCGGCATCGCCCCGTGCAATCCACACCAGCAGGCGATGACTGGGGAGCGGGTCGGTGGCTTCGGCTACGGGAATCGCATACACGCCACGCCATTGCCGGACGTCCGTGTCGCCTGCTGTGGATTCTTGAAAGACAGCCTCGGGCTGAATAAAGAAGTCGACGATGCGCGGCGTAAACGGCTGATTTTCGGGACGCAGTGCCGTGCGCACCCAGGCGGTGTCGGCCTCGGGAGCCGTCCAGTATGCCTCTACGTCGATGGGATAGATGAAATTGGTGGTCGCAGGAATGTCGAGCGAGTCACGGCGCAGCGAGTCCACACGCACGGCCTCTACGGGCGCGTTGGGCACGCTGGTTACGATGCTATCGAGACGGATGGGCGCCGGCGTGCGGCTCTGGCCTTGCGCCGTTCCGCCTGCGTGCTCTACCGTCACCCGAAACCGCGTGCCTGCGCCAACTGCATTCGGCCCGCCGACGGGCTCATAGCGTCCGGGCGCCCCCGGCACCGGCGCGTAGGCCACCGACCGCTCGCCTTGCGATGGGTCGTCCACTGCGAGACGTACCTGTGCGGTTTCGATACCGCTGGCGGTGGTCTCGCCCAAGCCTTGCACGGCGCGCACAAATACGGGCGGGAGTGGACGCTCGGCCTCCACAAACGCCTCTACAACCACCGACTCGGTCGCCTCGAAATCGGCCAGGTCGCAGCCGCTGACGCTCAGCACGAGGAGGAGGGCCCCGCCCAGCACACTAACGTCCGTCCAGAAGGAAGAAGCGGTCATGCTCAAAGCGACAGTTGCAGTTCAAAGAGAGGAAGGAGGGGCAGCCCACGCTGATCGCTCGACGTGATGCCGCGCTCGGTGGCTTCGTACGTGCGGTCCACCACATTGCGGTAGTTGAGCGCATTGTGCACGTGAATGCGCGCCTGCCATGCGGCTCCAAGCGCCTGAAACCGGTAGCCCACCGATGCATCCAGCCGCCCGTACATGGGCAGACGATTGTTGTTCACATACGGGCGATACAAAAATGTGGTCGGCTCGGCGTCGGTGCCGTCGCCGATCTGATAGCGCGCTATGGGCGACGACAGCGGATAGCCACTACGCAGCGTACCGGCCAGGGTCACCTCAAGCGCGCCAGGCTGCCACGTAATTGCGCTACGCGTAGACCACGGAATGTCCAGATCCGCCGGGCGGTAGCGGTTGCCATTCTGCGAGGAAGCTCGTACGAATGTGCGGCTTAACGAGGCGCTCTGTTGGATGCGCCAGCGGGGCCGTTCCCATCGCAGTTCGAGCTCAGCCCCAAAGGCCCGCTCGCGGGCGGGCGTGTACTGCCCCAGCAGCGCCCCCAGTTCAATACCCGGTCCTTGCAATCCGTCTTTGGTCTGCGCGTTGTCTTCGGGGATGAGCGTGTGGCGGCTCATCCGCGTGTACACGTTGCCCTGCACCAGCAGGCTCCGCCACGGACGGCTACGCGCGCCTGCTGTGGCTTGCCAGCTTTCCGCCGGACGCACGGTCCGGTCGGCGGGCACCCACCGGGTGGATACCAAGTCGTACGCCAGCGAGAAGCGGTCGCGCAACTGGTGCAACGGTTGCACATGCCCACTCACCCCGCCTTGCAGCGTTAGAAGCTGCGGATGCACGATGTACTGCGCACTGATGCGCGGACGCACATGCAGGTACTCCCCACTCGAAAAGTAGCTAAGGCGCGCGCCACTCTGCACCTCCAGACGGGGCGTGGGCATCCAGGTATGCTGCGCAAAGCCCGACAGTTTTACCGCACGGCGGTTCGTGGATTGGGCCTGCGTCTCGGTGGAGGTGGTGGTGCGCCGGATTTCGCTGTCGAGCGCACTGGAGAAGGCCAGGTGCGCCACCTTTCCGCCCAGCTTCCACTGGTGCGCCATCGACGGGTACAGGCTCACATTCCCTTTTAGCCCGACATCGTCGACCGATACGTTGTAATCTGAGGCCAGCGAGGCGGCGGTGGTGGGCTGCACAAACGAGGACTCGCGGGCCCGGTATCCCGAGTAGTAGCCCGTGGCGTTTACCACCACCGACGGCGTGGGGATGCTCTGATACTGCGCGCTTACCATCCGGTTAGACCAGTTCTGGCGGACTTCAAAGAACAGGTCGGTCGGGCGCAGCCACGATGAAAAGTCGAGCGAGAGGTCGAACGGGAGACGCAGGTCCACATCGTCGCGCCCATGATAGTAGCTCACCGACAGGCGGTTGCGGTCGTTGAACTGCGTGGTGAGTTTTGCACTCGTGTCGTAGAACACGTAGCCGGTGCGCATCGTGTCGCGGCGTCCGCCCTGCTCCACTGCATGCTCGCGCCCAATGATGCGATCGATGTACGACTGCCGCCCCGACACCATAAACGAGGTACTCGACGACAGCGGACTCTCGATGTAGAAGCGTCCGCTCAGCGCGCTTAGCGCCGCGCGGGCTTCCGGCTCGGTGCGATTCCCATCTTTGAGCTGCGCATCCACCACCGAGGAGAGGCGTCCGCCGTGCTCCACCGGAAACGAACTGCGATAGAGGGTCGTGCGCTTCAGGGTTTCTGTCTGAAACGTAGAGATGAGACTGAACGCATGCCACGGATGGTAGATAGGTGCATCTTCAAGCAAGTACAGATTTTGGTCGGTCGATGCACCGCGCACGCTAAGCCCCCCGCTCAAAATGCCCGACCGCCGCACGCCGGGTGTCCATTGCAGCGCCGTAAGCAGGTCCGACTCGCCCAGCGAGGGCAGCGCATCGACTTGTTCAAGTGCCACCTCCACACGCCCGGCCATCGGCTCTTGCGCCGCCACCGACGTTAAGCGGTCGTCAACGACAACGCCTTCTACATCCAGCGACTGCGGGGCCAGATCGATGGTAGCCGTGCTGTGGCCCGCGGTCAGCGTGGTGTCGGCGGTGGCGTATCCCAGATACGAGATGCGCACGCGGTACGGCCCCGGCGGCAGCGAGGACAGCACGAAGTAGCCGTTCCGATCGGTGGAGGTTCCGGCTTGCAGATCGCGCATAATGACGTTCGCCCCCGGCAGCGGCTCGCCGCTCTCGGCATCGCGCACACGCCCCGTCAGCGCCACACGGCGCACGGTTTGGGTTGTCGTGTCGTTGGAAGATGTTGGAGCCGCTACCAGCACATACTGGTTCCGGCGGATGCGTTCTACATCCAGCCCGGTGTCTTGCAGTGCGCACCGGAGCGCGGCTCGTGCGTTCTGCCCCGTGTATGAACACGCGGTGCGACGCCCCTGCACGAGGCGGTCGGCATACACCAGATCGAGCGCGGTGGTAGTGCGCAGCATCTCCAGTGCATCGCGCAGCGGCTGCCCGTGTTCTACCGAAATCGACTGCGCGATGGCGGACGGTCCGGCTCCGCACAGCACGACCACACACCACACAAGAATCCAGCGCGTCACGGTAGAAGAGCAGCTTGGTACGACAGATGGCGGAGGATGTCGTACCTACAGCATGCTGCCCTGTTCTACCGCATGGCGTTACGGCGTTGCCACGAGTCGGTAGGTCGTGGGGGTGGATGCGGAGCGCTCCACGCTGGCCCCCAATGTTGCCGCCAGCGCATTAAGCACATCGTCCACCGGCTGATCGCGCTCAAAGGTGCCGGTCACCGGCTCCTGCGCAAGGTCCGACTCTACCGTGATAGCAACCCCGTAAGCCGTGCTCAACGACGCAGCAATGCGCTCCAGCGGCGTTTGCTGGAACAGAAAGAGCCCGGTCCACGCCAGTGCGTCGTTCACGTCCACGTTCTGTGGAGGCGTGGGCGCCTGGTCACGTTCCACACGCGTCATCTGCCCCGGAGCAAGCTCGTGTCGGGCCGTATCGGGCGCATCGGGGGCGCCCACGCGCAGCGCACCCTGGGCCAGTGTAATGTCGGTATGGTTGGGCGCAGTGTCTACGCCGAACTGGGTGCCCAGCACCTCGGCGGTTGCCGTGGGCGTTTCAACGACAAACGTGCGCTCGGTGCGCGGCGTTACGTCAAAGAAAGCCTTGCCCGTTTGGATGGAGACGACGTACGGAGCAGTCTCCTCAGGCACCTCCTCAGGATACGTAAAGCGCGTCACACCACTCAGGCGCACCGACGACCCATCGGCCAACGTAATGGTTTCGGTTTCACCAGCGCCCACGTCAACCGTAATGCTGTCGGGCGAGCTCGGCAGCAAGAACGCAATCGAAACGGCCATTAGGATGAGAGCCACGCCTGCCGCCAGCCGCAGCGCCCACGAGTAATCGTCGGCCGCCCGGTCGGGCGCTTCATGACGCAGCGCTTCTTCAGTCAGGGTCGCTTCGCCCAAGGCGTGGTCGGCAGAGGCATTGCGGGCGCCCCCCACCTCGGCATCCCACACGGCATCGAAGTCGGCCTGCTCCTCCTGGATACGCGCCACCACATCGCGCAGTCCCGGGTGGGCCTCCAGGGCGTCTTCGAGCGCCGGACGCGCATCGCGGAGGGCGTGCTGCTCCGGCGCACTCAGGCTATCCTCCAGACCGGCGTCGTGGAGCGCGTAGAGCACCAGCAGATGCCGGTCGGGGAGGTCAGCCTCCAGTTCACGGCGAACAGCCGCACGCACCTGCATCCACTGCACGAGCGTGTCCTTCAGATCGGGGTGGTCGGCCAACTGCTTGCGCACAGCCGATTGCCGATCATCGGGCAGGTCATCGTAGAAGAGAACAGCTTCGAAAAGGCGGTCCATGAGATAAAAGCGACAGATCAGTAGAAATCCTACGGGGGCAACGGGTGGTCTGTGCGATACAGCGCCGGTACATGAACAAAGCCGCCGTCATTCGACGAAGAGTAACAGCCCTGTATCCACACTCGTGTATGGAAGATGCGCTGGTTCATGCGTGCGCACTATGCCCTGGCGTCCCGTTTCATACTGCCCATGTTTTATGCTGCTCATGTTGTTTCTTTTGCGCAGCGTGGTCAATCGTAATGAAATCAGCCTGCAACTACAATGAATGCCAGCAGACTCGAAAGGGCGTCGCGCATCTTGTCGAACGCGCGCTTTACCTGCATCTTGATGGCGGCCTCGGTCGTATCAATCATCTGCGCGATCTCACGGTAGCGATAGCCGTACTCGCGCAGTTCAATAATACGACGCGCCTTAGGCGAGAGCGCCTCCAGCGCCCGCTCTACGTCCATTCCGGGGAGGCTATCGTTAGCCTTGGTGGTGCGCTGCAGCGGCTTTTCAGGATCAAACAGGTTTTCTTTCATGTCGTAGCGCCCCCGATAGAAGTCCTGCAGTTCGTAGAGCGCCCCCTTCATGGCAAACGACTTAAAGCTGCCCGGCTTACGCAGGTCGTCGAGCCCTTTGTGCACACGCAGCAGTGCATTCTGCACCAGGTCATCCACATCAGGACCCTTACCAATGCGTTTAATGAAGTATCCACGCAGGATCGGCTCCAGCGCGTTGAGCAGAGCATTGAGCGCGCGCTCATCCCCATTTTGGGCGGCACGAACCCGCTCGGGCGCAAAGTCGGCGGGGTCAGACATAGGCACAGATGCAGGGGTCGGAAACGATGAATGGGTGAACATGGTAGACTACAACATGGCATCTTAAGTGTGAACCCTACGATATTCGTTCCGCATGAATTGAACGAGTATCACGTATTCGTTCCAGGGATCACGGGCACGCGTGCCGCTGATGCTGCTAATCGCACTTGTACTTCGTCATTCAGAATACCATTGCACTCATGAGCCTGTACGATTTGCACGACGCCCAGTTGGATGACATGGACGGAGAAGGCTTTGCCTACTCAGAGAAAACGGTATACGGAAAGGCGTACAAAGGCGTCTTTTTTGCCGAAAGCGCTGGCGACATTGAGGGGCTTGTCGATGGCGATGAGGACGCTACGTTCACGGGCATCCTGTACGACCGAAGCCGCGAACGCGAGAAGTCGTTCACGGTGGATGTTACCAATGTGATTAGCACGCCAACGGGCGAGCGCGCTGATTTTGTGGCTACCGAGAAGCCGTAACCTTGCGTATCACAGCGCTGCCACCTACTTGTGTAGTGCGCGCACTATAACAAGTGGCACAGCGCTCGTGCTATATGCTTGCAGCGTGCGGGCGAGGCTTTAGGCCTTGCTCGCACGCTTTTTTGTTGGGGTGGATACGCCATGCGGTGCTCTGGTGCCCGGTCTCCTGCAGCCCCCGCGAACTTGAGTCTGCGCTCCACAGGCCGCTCTCCATCGTATCAACCAACGCCTTCTCGCAGATAGCGCGCAGCACGTGTGCCGTCTCGTTATCTCGCCTCCCGATAACTCGTCGCAGCGTTCTGTGGCAACAGCGCTCCTCACCACGCATCCGAGCGCAAGTTGAACACAAGTCCAAACTGCGGCGTGGTGTTCACCAGATCGTAGCTGATCGACACCGCCACCGGGTCGCGATTCCAGACGAATCCGGGCGCCACAATGGCATTGGAGACGAGGTCGCCCTCTTCTTGCTCGTAGCGCAGCCCTAACCCAAGGGCCGGCTGCACCTCGCCCCCGCCAACGTCCGTAAACCCGCGTAGCTGCACCGCAAAGCGCTGCCCTGACTCGTCGGTGAGCACCGCACCGTTGATAGCGGCTTCGAGCCACACCCCGCCGCGCGGATGCGTCCATCCTGCCGAAAGCCCCAGCGGCGTATCGCCCGATCCAGAGAGCCCGATGCTGCCTCCGGCTACCGCCGCAATGCCAACCACAGCTGCCGCTCCCAGCGCCGCCGGGCCCAGACTCGGCGCGTCATCGTCATCGTCATCATCGTCATCGTCGCGGCGGGGACGGTCGTCATCGGGCTCGTCGCTGTCGGCGGTCGTCGTGCTGCCGCGCCCGCCGCGCGTGCTCTCGTCAGCAGGCGTCGCGGGCTCAGCGCTGGGCGGCTGTGCCACCGTGCGGGGCCATGTGCGCCCAAATATGTATCCGGTGCGAATCACAAATACGGTATTCGACCGCCGTGCACGCGGCTCGTTGGTTCGTGGCGCGCGCCGCTCTTCGCGCGTCTCTTGCTCGCCCGATGCCACCGGATCGCGTTCGGGCGGAAGTGCCTGCACGCGCTCTACCGCTTCAATCTGAAAGGTGGGATGCTGTGCCAGCAGTGCGCGCGCCGCCTCTGCATCCAGCTCTACGAACAACTCCTCGTGCGGCACATCGCGCCACACAAGCTCGACCGAGTCGGGGCGCGGGCCCACGTTCATCTGATCGAACGCAAAGAGCGCGGTAGCGCGGGTCGAATCCTCCACGACAGCGTTCGCCACCACATAAAGCTGCTCCAGCCGGCCCGGCCCGTCGACCTCGGCCAGCGGCTGGATGCCGTCGGCTCCAGTGTGCACCCACGCGCCGGGCGACCACGCCAGCGTAAACTGCCAGTCGGTCACGGAGTCGCGGGCCGTGTAGGTGTAATCGACCTGGATGCGATCGAACTGCGGCAGCCACCGGTCGTCGAGGTCCTCCGCCCACGCCTCCACCTGATCGCGCTCGGGCCAGCCCACCAGATTCATGGTGCCCTGGCGTGCCAACGTGGAATCAATGCGCGCCGTATCGGGCGCCTGGGCATCTACAGATGTAGGCGCTAATGCCGCCATGCTGGTTAGTAGCAGGCATCCGGCAAGTAAGCGAATGATCATAGCAACACATCAAAAGACGAGCGTGAAGAGATTGATAGTCGCGCAGAAGGTGCTGTGCACGAGCACTTACATAGACGCGACGAACAAACCATTCGTTACATAGCGCCGATATCTCTTCTGCGTAGACGTACACCGGTAACAGCATCCGGCTGTGTGCAACGCACCTGGATGCATTCCGGTCTCATTCTTCCTACCTTGCTTCTACCCGTCGCATCCCCCTGACTCGACCGTACGCTTATGCGCTCCCTGCTACGTTTTAGCGGCCTCCTTGCCAGTATCGTGCTGTTTGCCTTTGCCCCTGCCGCACTCTACGCCCAGGCGCCCAGCAACTCGCTCACCGTGCAGCAGATCATGCAAGATCCCGAAACCTGGATTGGCGACTGGCCCAGCAACATCCGGTGGCACGAAAACGGCTCCGCGCTCTACTTCGACTGGAACCCGCAGGGGCAATTCCCCAGCGACTCGCTCTACAGCGTCTCCGTCGGCGGCAATGAACCGGTCAAGGTGGATGCCGAGACGCGTCGTGCTCCCACCCCGTTTTTCGCAGGATGGCAGCACGGCAGCCACACCTACACCTCCAACTTTACGCGCAAGGTGTTCACCCAAAACGGCGATGTCTACCTCTACAACCGAGAAAGCGACACCACCACGCGCCTTACCAACACGCCCAACGCACTCACCCAACCGCGCTTTTCGCCGGATGGGACGCGCGTGATTTTCCGCGACGGACTCAACCTCTTCGCCCTCCACCTGCAACGCGGCACCCTGCAGCAGCTTACGGATGTGCGGGCCTCCAGCGAACCGCCGGAAGAAGATCCATCGCCGCAGGAGCGCTACCTTGAGGAGCAGCAGACCGAACTGTTCGATACGATCCGCGAGCAACAGAACGAGGAGGAGCGTGCCGAAGACGCCCAGGAGGCCGACGAAGCCGCCGATCCCGACCCGACGACGCTCTACGTGGGCGACGACAGCATCGTGCACCTGTCGATCGATCCGTCGGAGCGATACACCGCGGTGGGCACCTCCGATGCAGAGAACGTCGAAAACACACAGGTCATCGACTACGTGACTGAAACCGGGTTTGCCGATGTCATCAACGCCCGCGCCAAAGTAGGACGCGCCCCGAGCGGCTACACGTTGCATCTGGCCGATGCGGAGCGCGACACCACGTACACGGTGGATCTCAGTACGCTGCCCGGCGCTAACGAGTGGCCCATGCCCAACATCGCAGACCCCGACACCATCGACGGCGTAGACTCCACGCGCACGCTACGCGCCTTCGGTCCGTACTGGAACGAGGATGGCTCGCTGGCTGTGCTCGACGTCCGTGCCGCCGACAACAAAGACCGCTGGCTGGCGCGTCTGAATCCCGAAGATGGATCGGTGACCTCGCTCGACCGCCAGCACGACGACGCATGGATTGCGGGTCCCGGCATCTCGTGGTATGGCGGCGCCAGCACGCTCGGCTGGATGCCCGACGGCGAAACGATCTACATTCAGAGCGAGGAAACCGGCTACAGCCATCTCTACACGATCAACGTCGAATCCGGCGCGAAAACAGCCCTCACCGAAGGCAACTTCGAGGTGTTTGATCCGCAGCTCACGCAAGACGGATCCGCCTGGCTCTTTGCCAGCACCGAGGACTCGCCCCACAACCGCCACTGGTACCGCATGCCTGCCGAGGGGGGCGAACGCACGCGCATCACCAGCGGACAGGACGGACAGTACGCCGCCGCTCCGCATCCCGACGATGCCACGCTGGGCCTGCTCTACGAGTACATCACGCAGCCGCCCGAAGTCTACATTCGCGACGACAACGGCGAGCGCCGCATCACCACCTCGCCCACCGACGCATGGCAGTCTGTTGATTGGAGCACCGGCGAACTCACCACCTTCGAGGCCGACGATGGTACCGATGTGCCCATGCAGATCTTTGCGCCGGAGCATCCCAATGGCGCAGCGGTGCACTTCGTGCATGGCGCCGGCTACCTGCAGAACGTGCACAACGGCTGGAGCAGCTACTTTCGCGAGTACATGTTCCACAATCTGCTGATGCAGCAGGGCTACACCGTGGTCAACGTGGACTATCGCGGCTCCGCGGGCTACGGACGCGACTGGCGCACCGCCATCTACCGCCACATGGGCGGGCGCGACCTGCAAGATTATGCCGATGCGTCGGCCTATCTCGAAGACACGCGTGGTATTGATCCCGAGCGGCAGTTCATCTACGGCGGCTCCTATGGCGGATTCATCACGCTGATGGCGCTCTTCAACGAAGCCGATGCATTTGGCGGCGGCGCGGCCCTACGGTCGGTCACCGACTGGGCGCACTACAACCATCCGTACACCTCCAACATCCTGAACACGCCCGTCGTGGACCCCGTCGCGTTTGAGCGCTCCTCGCCGATCTACTTTGCCGAAGGGTTAGAAGACCCGCTGCTCATGGCACACGGCCTGATCGATGCCAACGTGCAGCCGCAGGACATCTTTCGCCTCAGCCAGCGCTTCATCGAACTGGGCAAAACGGATTGGGAGCTGGCCACCTATCCGGTGGAGCCCCACGGCTTTACCGAACTCAGCAGCTGGACCGACGAGTACCGCCGCATCCTCTACTACATCGAGCGCAGCGTGGGCCCGGACCGCATTGAGCAAGCGTGGTAGACGTATAGCCGGTTGGTTGGGGGATGCACAGGCATAGTGCATCCCCTTTGTATCCACCCAATTCAGGTGGAAAACGTGCGTTCATCTTCACTGTCTGACCGGGGCGCAACCACGCCGCTGCGCCACGCCCACGCCACAAGCTGTGCCCGCGTATCTACCGGCAGCTTCGTGTAGAGCGCATGCACGTGCTTCTTGACCGTGTTCTCGGCAATGCAGAGGCGCTCGGCCACCGCCGGATTCGTCATCCCATGCGCCACCAACTGAAACACCTCGCGCTCGCGCCGACTCAGTGCATTGCTGACAAGGTGCTGCGCCGACGACGCCGGGTGCCGGTGCCGCTGCATGTACATAGCGGCCACCTTGCGGCTCAGCCAGCCGGTTTCGCCCCGGGCGGTGCCGCGTACGGCCTCGGTGATTGCACGCAACGGCTCTTGCTTCGACAGATATCCCGACGCCCCTGCGTCGAGCACACCAAAGATATACTCTTCGTCCTCGTACGCGCTCAAGACGAGCACCTGTATCGGCGGGTCGAGCGTGCATAGCGTTTGCGCTACCGCCAAGCTGTTGTCGCCCGGCATCTCCATATCCAAGACCACCACATCAGGATGGTGCTGCTGGGCCAGTGCCAGGGTGCGCTGCCCGTTGTGTGCCACCGCGACCACCTCCATGTCGGGCTCTTGCTGAAGATGTGTACGCAACCCCGCGCAAAACCCGGGGTGGTCGTCGGCTAACAGAAGGCGGATGAAAGACATAGCGTAGAGACGTCAGAAAAGTAGTGGATAGACGTTAAGGTAGCGGTTCAATGCTAAGTGATGAGAACATGAGCCCGTAGCCGGAGACAGGGAGCGCCCCCGCGCGGACGTCTCCGGTGAAGGGCGAACGGAGGAACCTGTCCCGACTGCTGTCGGGACCGTTCGCTGCAGGAAATGTCTTTATTACGAGAGCCGTCACTTAACGTCTACCCACTACCGACGTTACATGATGAGTGGATCTGCCGACACGGTCTTTACAGTATGGCGATTTCAGATTCCAGTGATATGGAACCCTCGTGCTATTCTGAATGGATCGGGCGTGCCGTTTCTCACGACGCTGCGGTCTGTTCACGGTGAGCTGCTCCTTGCTCTCTGGGGAGCTGGGCGCGCACCGTAGTACCCTGGCCCGGTGTGCTTTTCACCTGAAAGGTGCCGCCCTGCGCCTCTGCCCGCTCGGCAGCGCCTACGAGTCCGAAATGCTCCTCGCGCGCCAGATCAAACAGCGACGCCGGAACGCGGAATCCCTCTCCATTGTCGGAGACCGTCAGTTGTACAGATGCGGGCATGCACACAAGATGGAGCGTCACATCAGTGGCCTGCGCATGCTGCACGGCGTTGGTCAGCGCTTCCTGTGCGATGCGGTAGAGCGCGTACTCCGCCTCATCGGTGAGGCCAAGGGTTCGCTTGTGTGCAGCACTCTCCATGCGGATACAACATGTTGGCGCTCGCTCTGCTGTAGTGCGGGCCAGGCGCCGCAGGGCAGCGGACAGCCCGAGCGCCTCGATGTGCGGCGGACGCAGTGCCACCAGCACAGAACGCAGGCGCTGTGCAACCTCGTTTACCGCATTCCGCGTCTCGAACACACGGGGCTGGTGGTCCGGTGCCGCATCAGCAAGGCGGTCCAGGTCATGACCTACGCGGTACAAGTCCTGAATGGGCCCGTCATGCAGGTCTCGTGCAATGCGATGGCGCTCCTGGCGACGCTCCCGTGCCAGACGCCGCTGCACACGTAGCTGCTCCATCTGGTGCGCGCGCAGACGCGTGATGCGCCACCGAACTCCGCCTCCCACAAGCCCGACCAGCGCCAGCAGGCTGCCCCATCGTACCCACACCGTCTTCCACCACGCAGGCTGCACAATGACGTGCAGCTGGGTCGTTTTGGTGCTCCACACGCCTGCGTGGTTGGTTGCGTGTACTTCAAACGTGTACGCATCAGGTGCCAGGTTGGTATACGTGGCAACCGGCTGCGTAGAATACACCTCGCTCCACGGTTGTGCATCAGCGTCACGGAGCGAGCCTACGGGCCCCGAAGACGGCGTTAGGCGGTACCGATACCGAATGGTCCGCGGATCGATGTAGTCGAGTGCCGCAAGGTCAAGGGTTAGGTGCGTTTCGTGAGGCTGGAGGCGTAGCGTGTCGTTGGCAGGTGCCAACAAACCCGGACGCCGCTGCCCAAAGATGCGAACGCCCGAGACCAGTACCGGAGGCGCGTACTGATCGACGCCGGTGGCCTCCGGGTCGAAGCTGTTGAAACCACGCGGCCCGCCCACGTACAACCGCCCGCTTCGGCCCCGGTGGTAGGCCATCAGGTCAAACGCGTCGTCCTGCAGCCCATCGTCGGCGCCAAACGCGACAATGCGCTGCGTATGCGGATCGATGCGGGCCAGGCCGCCATCGGTGGTTGCCCAGAGGCGTCCTTCGGCATCGGCCATGAGCCCGTAGACCACGTTGTGCGGCAGGCCCTCGGCAGCAGTCAGGCAGTTGAACTGTTCTGTGCTTATGTCAAGGCGACACATGCCGCCTCCAAACGTACCGACCCACAGGGCTCCCGGATCGGCGGGTGTCTCCGTCATGGTCCACACCACAGGCGCTCCCAGACTGGCTGGATCCTGCGCGTCGTATCCGAGACGATGGAAGCGTACCGTGTCGCGCCGCGTGTCTGTCATTCGCGCAATACCCTCGTCGGTGGCCACCCAGAGCGTGCTATCTATTGACTCGTAGATGCGGTTTACACGATCGCTGGGCAAGCTGTTCAGGCGAGCGGGGTCGTGCCGAAACGTGCGCAGATTCCCCGTTTCAGGATTGCGCACAAAGAGCCCCGTGCTGGTCCCAATCCACAGGCGTCCGCTACGGTCTTCGCTGATGGACCGCACACCAGGTGCCACACCAGCAACAGAGGTAAGCCGCTCAGTTTCGGGGTCGAGGCGCATCAAGCCATCGCGCTTGCCGCCTACCCAGATTGTCCCCTGACGGTCTTCGTAGACCTGCCACACCGCATCGGCGTCGGCGAGGCCTTGTTCAGCAGGATTGTAGGCCCGAAACCGATCTTCAGCGGGCCACAGGCGGTTGAGTCCGCCATTTGTGGCAATCCATACCGTGCCATCTCGGGCTTCGTATATCCCGTTGACGCGCTCGTCGCTGAGTCCGTCGGAGGTGCGATATAGCTGAAACGGGCTGCCGACGTCCGTCCAGTAGCTTATGCCGCGCTCATGGCCGACCCACACAATGCCCTGCCGATCCACGAACAGGGTACGCGCATCGTATCCTCCCAGCGACGCCGCATCGCCCGGATCGTGCTGGATCGGATACGCAGCCTGCGACGCGGTATGAAAGCGCACCACGCCCCGGCGCTGCGTGCCCGCCCAGACCGTTCCATCGGGAAGCGTGGCAAGGGCGCCGTCTCCCCACTGCCCCGCATTCGAAATATGCAGGGTTGCGGTACCCGAATCCGTGTTCAGCCGCATCACGCCGCGCTGCTTTTGGAGGGCCCACAGCTGCCCCTGCGCATCGCTCCACATCGTGTACCAGCTGTCTGAAAACTGTGGCTGGTCGGGTGTACACGACATGGTACGCCGGTTGAGCATGCACGTACTCCGCGGGCCAAGAGACACCGCAACGGACACCCAGACGGCGCCTGTAGGCGTCGTGGCAAAATCCATGACGATGCTTTCCTGGTCGAGCACATCGCCCAGCACCGAGACCCGCGCAAATCGCTCGCGCTCTGGGTCGAAGT
>CAJXLX010000066.1 GCA_913056335.1 uncultured Rhodothermaceae bacterium | reverse complement strand
GCTGGCGGCGCAGCACACCGTTGCGCGGATGCTGGAGCGCGAAGACTTCAAGACGCGCTACGAAGCCGGGCAGCCGATTAGCGTGCACGAGTTCCTGTACCCACTGGCGCAGGCGCAAGACTCCGTCGAAATCCAGTCGGATGTTGAGCTCGGTGGCACTGACCAGCGCTTCAACTTGCTCGTCGGACGGCACATTCAGCAAGCCGAGGGGCAGGATCCACAGGTCTGCTTGATGGTGCCCCTGCTTGAAGGCACCGACGGCCACGAGAAGATGTCGAAATCGCTCGACAACGCGATTGGCATCACCGAAGCGCCCGAAGAAATGTACGGCAAGGTCATGTCCGTGCCGGATGCGCTGATCTACCGCTACACCGAACTCGTTACGGATACACCGCTCGACGCCTTGCCCGACGTGAAGGCGCAGGCCGAGGTAAATCCGCGTGATGCAAAGCACGACCTGGCCTACACTATTGTGCGCATGTACCACGGCGAGGACGCTGCCAACGCAGCACGCGATCACTTCGAGAAAACAGTGGTGCAGGGCGACACGCCCGACGATATCCCCGTGTTTACGCCCGAGTCGGGCAACGGCACCATGGGGCTGCTCAACCTGATGACCGATGCTGGGCTCACCGAATCCAACAGCGAAGCCCGCCGCCTTATCAAGCAAGGTGCCGTTACCATTGACGACGAAACGGTAGACAACTGGCGCCACTCCGTCGACTTGGGGGCTGATCTGCCGTTTGTGCTGAAGGTAGGCAAACGCCGGTATGCTCGCGTTGAGGCACCGGCCGCTGCATAGTCTCCACAAATGATAAACGACGTGTAGACCGCATGCGTGTAGTGGCGGTCCGTTGGAGGCGCTGATCTCCACTGCTGATGCTGCACAAGGTTCGGGGCTATGGAGAGCCATCGGGAGTAAGGTGGTCATCATCCCGGTGCATTTGCTGGGGCGAGCGTATTTCTTGCTACCGTCACGGCGCTGCGATAGGCTTTAATGGGCTGCACATCTAACCCCAAACAGATTTAGGAATCCGGTGACGCAGCGCTGTAGAAGACACGTTGGCGATCACCGGTATTTTTTTATCTTTACAATCACGTATCCGTTTCTTATTCTCCCGTCATGGCTACCCAAAACGCACTCCAGAACCTGCTGTACGATCTTAATGATGCTGCATCAGGGCAGATACATGGAAGCCTCATTGCCTCGCGCGACGGCTTGCTGATTGCAGAAACCCTCAGTGATAGCGAGGAGGCCGAGCGGATTGCAGCGATGGTGACCACCACGCTTGGCGTGAGCCGACGCATGGCTCAGACGCTTGGGGCTGGAGCACTCAACGAAACGGCGATCTCGGCGACCGATCGCCGCATTCAGATGTATCTAATTGGGAATGAAGGAGCGCTGGCTGTTGTTACATCTGCCGACGCGAACATTGCGCTCATCAACATTCAGGCGCGCAACGTAGTTAAGTCCGCCGAGCCGATGCTTCGCGAGTCCAATCCGTAGCACCCTCGGGCGTACCGCTGGTGTCGCCGCTTGCGTTTCATACCATTGACCGACAGGTTGCATGATGTTGCCCCTCAAAGTGCTAATTACAGGAGCCGTTGGTGCTGGAAAGACCACGTTGGTTTCCACGCTTTCAGAGATCGAGGCCCTGACCACCGATGTGGATAGCCAGGAAGCTATCGGGAAAAACAAGACTACTGTTGGACTCGATTATGGGCGCATGACGTTGAGGGAGCGCTCGGTGCGGCTGTTTGGAACGCCGGGCCAGGAGCGCTTCGACTACATGTGGCAGATCCTGGGCGAGGGCGTTGACGCGATGATCGTACTGGTGCATGCTGGGCACGATACCGCTGAGGCTGATACAGAGCATCTGCTGGATACCCTGCGCGCCAACGAGGCCGCGGATGTACCGTTCGTTGTGGGTATCACCCACGTCGACGAAGCAGGAGCCCACCCCGAGGCGCTGCGCAAGGCGTCGTTTGCACAGCGTGCCACTGCCGTGCTCACCGCCGATGTGCGTACGGAACGCGACGGGCATGCGCTCATCCATGCACTGGCTGATGCATGGGACATTCAATAGCCGATTCGTTGCCCGCCTTCCGTACGGATGTCTGCCAGCTCGCCGTCCTCTACACTTCTACCCGCAGACCTAACGCTCGATGTGCTGTGGCGGCACCAAGCGGTGGCGCCATTGGACGACGAGGCGCTCACGCGCATTGCGCGCATGGCCGCAGCGCTGTGCGGCGAGGCATACGTGCGCATCAGTCTGATTCAGGGCGATGCACTGGCCCCTGTTGCCCGAGCCGGCAATACGCCGTCCGATAGGGTTGCGCCGCCGAGTGCGCTACCCATCACGCAGCAGGCGATGACGCCGCCTCATCACCCTGCCGTTGTAACGACGACAGCCCGCGCTATCATGGATACCGAGAGCACGTCAGAAACGACCCAGTGGCGCCATGCTGTAGCGCCGGTCCCCTCCCCGAAGTCGGCCCCGCCATTGGGCGTTATTGAGGCGATGACACCTGCCTCCGAGAGTAGTTCGCCTGCCCATCGTCCTAATGCGCGCCCCGTCGATGCTTCAAGTGAGGTCGTGCTGCTGGAGCGATTAGGCGACTGTGCAGCGCTTGTTGTAACCGAACTGCAGCATCGCTACAATGCGCTCCGCCATACGCAAACTGAGGAGCACCTGCACCAGGTTGCTGCAAACGTGAACAGTGGGCTCTACCGAAGCACGCCGGAAGACGGCATTATCTATGCCAATCAGGCATTTATTGACCTGTTTGGTTACGACACGCTTGACGAGGTTTTGGCCCTTCCGGCAACGGCACTGTACGCGACCCCTGCGGAGCAAGAGCGCCTGCTACGCGCAGAGCAGGCCGGCAACGGACTGAACCAGTTCCCTATCGAGTTGCGCCGTCGCGACCGAACCACCTTTAGCGCACGCATCAGCAGCACAATTAAACGGGATGCGCACGGAAACGTGCTCTACTACGATGGAATCGTGACCGACGTCACCGAACAGCAAGCGACCGAGCAGGCACTACGGCGTCAGGAAGAACTGTTTCGCATTCTGGCTGAGAACGCACAACCGGTTGTCTTTGTGCTGGATGCCGAGGGCACGTTTCTGCTTGCCGAGGGGCGTGACCTGACCGCTGTTGGGCTGGAGGCTGAAGATGTGGTGGGTACTTCGGTCTTTGATCGCTATGTAGACTTCCCGAAAGTGCTTCGTGGTTTGCGGCATGCGCTGGATGGTAAGGAAGTGCGCGACACCATTCAAATCAGCGGCCACGTGTTCGATGTGTGGTACTCGCCACTATACAATGATGGGGATACGGTAGTGGGATGCGTGGGCATGGTTGCTGATGTGACTGAGCATCGCGCAGCTGAAGAGGCGCGTCTGCGCAGTGCCGAGCGATGGGAGCGCCTGGTAGAGGCTCACCCCGACCCCATCGTGGTAAGCACGCAGGGCCGCATCCGGTACATCAACCCAGCGGGGGTGCAGGTGCTTGGGGCATCACACGCAGATCAACTCATCGGGAGCGAGCTGTTCGAGTTTGTGGTCGATGAGGAGAAGCGCATGCGGGCTGTTGAGCGACTACGGCGTGTTTATAAAGGCACCAGTTCGTCTCTACCCACCGAGTACGTCATTCAGTGGCAAGACCAGGCCCCAAGTACGGTTGAGGTGCGGTCGGTGCCAATCACGTACAACAGCGAACCGGCGGCACAGACTATTGTGCGCGACATTACGCGTCGCCGTGAGGTCGAGCAGACGCTTCGGGCTGAGCGCGATCTTCTGGAGCGTATCTTCAACACGAGCGCAGCCGCCATCACAGTCACGAATGCGAGCGGTACGATCGTAGAGGCCAATGAGCGAGCCGAAGACGTGTTGGGGCTCTCGCGTTGTACGCTGAAAGGACGTGTGTACAACGCGCCCACATGGCAGATCAAATCGGTCAGTGGAGAGCCTTTTCCCGAAAACCGATTGCCCTTTCGCCAGGTCAAGGAGGAGGACCAGCCCATTTATGACATACAGCATGCTCTGCATTGGCCCGACGGCACACGAAAGGTGGTGTCAATCAACGGGGCCCCCCTTTATGATGAAGACGGGGTGTTCGCAGGCGGTGTGTTTACCGTCATCGATATTACCGATCGAGTACAGGCGGAGCACGAGCTGCGTACAGCCAAACAGGAGGCCGAAGCCGCAGCCCGTCTTAAAACAGCCATGCTGGCCAACATGAGTCACGAGGTGCGCACGCCGCTCACCTCAATCATGGGGTTCGCAGAGATCCTAACTGAAGAGATTACGGGCCAGCCTCGACGCTTTGCTGATCTCATTACGAAAAGCGCAGATCGTCTTCTCACGACGCTTGACTCGGTGCTGCGCCTTGCTAAGCTTGAAGCAGGGACCGAGGTCCTTACTCCTAAAACTTTGGAGTTGCGTGAGCTCGTAGAAAACATTGTGCAGGAGAAGCAGCAGCAGGCGGCTGAGAAGAACATTGCCCTCCAGCTTACATGCTATGCGCCAGCGGTGCATGCGCACGGCGGACATGGGGCAATGCAGCGTGTCGTGTACAATCTGCTGAGTAACGCCATCAAGTTTACCGCGAGCGGGGGTGCCGTTAGCCTCCATCTTGCCCAGGGGCCGAAGGCCGTGCTGCTTGAGGTCATGGACACAGGCATTGGCATGACACAAGACTTCCAGGCGCGGATGTTTAAAGCGTTTACGCAGGAGTCAGAAGGGCTGGCACGTGAGCACGAGGGCAGTGGGCTGGGGCTCGCCATTGTGCACGAGCTTGTGGATCTGATGCAGGGGAGCATCGAGGTTGAGTCAACCCGGGGGCAGGGTACACGTATCGCTGTGTTTTTGCCGCGGGCGTGACACTGAATTAGCCCGCGATAGCGTCTGTGGTAGGCGGCTCTACGGGGGGAAGCGGATGCCCAGCTACGTCGTGTAGCCAACGGCTGTATCCCATCGACGTATCGCGCGAGAAGGGCAGATCGGGGACCTGCTCCATCCACATGTACTTGGCATGGCCGAGCGCATCCTGCAGCGGCTGAGTGGGCGACTCTGTTTCTGCTTCAATGCATACGCTCCACCCCGCTTCGCCGCAGGCCTCCACACGCGTCAGTTCAATCTTGACGACGATACCGTTCGGCAAGTCGCGCTCAATCTGCTGGCGCGTTTTGTGCACAGGGATCCACAGATTATCGTCGCGCTCCGGAGGCGTATCGCCGGTGCCAAAGCTCCATTTGTGCCAGCACTCGTGCCAGCCCCTGAATCCTGTAGGCGTGTGGGCACGTGTGGGCGCACGCATGCGGCGCTTGGTTTGAATCTTTCCGCTACGCCACTTCACGTTGCAGGCGGGAGACCCGGTAAGCAGGTACATGTCGTTTCGTTCCTTGGTGGACGCGTCGCCCAGCGTGTCGAACCAGTCGTGGGCGGCGTCGGGAGGGGCGGCGTCGATAAACCAACGGAGTTCCAGCGTGCGATCCATAAAAGCTGAAGGGTAGGGAGAAAAAAGGGCCTGTTTCGGCGCTTGTTAGGTAGCGAAGATAGCAACAGAGCAACGGAGGTTCATGGCATCCATCATGGACATGACCTTTCCCGTCCCATAGACGCTACTCAGCGCGGATATCGCTGGTAGGGGGCAGTGCGGTACTATGTCGCAGACGAGGGGCGCTGCGTGGCGTCGTGCATGAGGCGCCACTGCAGCGCCGAGGCCGAGCGCGACGTATTCGAGGGCGGGGTACGTTGCACATAGCGCCCATCGGGGTGTAGCTCCCACGCAGCATACTGGTCCTGGCAGGCATAATCAAGGATGCGCGTCGTGCGTTCGCGCAGCGCTTCGTCATGAATTTCTACGATCGCCTCTACACGGCGATTTAGGTTGCGGCTCATCCAGTCGGCACTGCCCATGAAAATACGTGGCGATCCGTTGTTGCCAAAGTAGTAGATGCGCGTGTGCTCCAGAAAGCGATCCAGGATGCTAATCACACGAATGTTCTCGCTGATGCCCGCCAGGCCAGGGCGCAGGCGGCAGTGCCCGCGCACCACCAGGTCGATGGAAACGCCGGCCTGCGAAGCCTCATAGAGCGTGCTGATCATGTCGGCATCGTTTAGCGCATTCATCTTGGCAATGATGCGCCCGGTGCCGTGCTCCTGCTGATGCGCAATCTCCTGGTCGATGAGCGCTTCGAAGCGGCGGCGCATGGTGTGGGGAGCCACCAGCAACTCGTTATACGATTGCTCGGGAGCGTACCCGGTAAGATAGTGGAACAGGTTCATCACGTCCTCGCCAAGGGCCGGAGCGCACGTGAAGAGGCCCAGATCGGTGTAGGCGCGGGCCGTTTTCGCGTTGTAGTTGCCGGTGCCAATGTGGCAATAGAGGCGCAGGGCCTCGCCCTCTTCGCGGACGACCAGCGTAACCTTGGTGTGCGTTTTGAGTCCGACGAGGCCGTACGCCACGTGCACGCCCGATTCTTCGAGCGTACGCCCCCACTCAATGTTGTTAGCCTCGTCGAAGCGGGCTTTCACCTCTACGAGCACCGCCACCTGCTTGCCCTGCTCGGCAGCGCGCACCAACGAAGCCACAATCGGTGAGTCGTCGGAGGTGCGATACAGCGTCTGTTTGATGGCGAGCACATTGGGGTCGTCGGCGGCTTCTTCGACGAAGCGCTGCACGCTTGCATCAAACGACTCATACGGGTGATGCACCAGTACATCCGCCTCCTGAATAATGTCGAATATGTTGTCGTTTCCAGAGGAATTGTCATCCTGAAGTAGTGATGGACGCTGGGCTGGCGTGTGCAGACGCGGCGGCGTAACGGGGGTCCACTTCGGATAGTGATGCGCGGGGCTGTCGATACTGCTCAGGGCCATCAGATCGGTGTGGCCGAGCAGGGCAGGCGCGGTGTAGAGAGCGTCGTCACTCAGCGAAAGCTCGCTTGCCAGGAACGAACGCATCGCCTTGGGCATGTCGGTCTGCACCTCCAGACGTACGACGGGAGCAAAGCGGCGCTCGCGCAGCTCTTCGGAGATGAGTTTGAGCAGGTCGTTGGCCTCTTCTTCGTCGCGGCGGATGTCGGCATTGCGCGTTACGCGAAAGGCATGCACGCCTTGCACCTGCATGCCTTTGAAGAGGGCCTCTGCATTGTGGGCGATGACCTGCTCCAGCGGCACGTAATGCTGCGACGTAGGCAACTCAACCCAGCGCGACTGATTGTCGGGCACCTTCAGGCGCGCAAAGCGATCCTCGCCTGTGGCTGGATGGAGCAGACGCACAGCCAGCGACAGGCTCAGGTTCGAGAGGAACGGAAACGGATGCCCAGGGTCTACCGCGAGCGGTGTAAGAACTGGAAATACGTGCTCTTCGAAGTACGCATCAGCATGCGCCTGTTCCGCCTCGGTAAGGTCGTCGTAGTCGTGCACATGCACATCGGCCTCGGCGCGCAAGAGCGGGCGCAGGGTGTCTTCCCAGCAGTGCGCCAGCGCGTCGTACAGGCGCCGCGCTGCGGTGTGCACCAGCGCCAGCTGCTCGGTGGGCGTGCGTCCGTCGGTCGAGAGCGAGGAGACCCCTGCAGCCTGCTGCCGCTTGAGTCCGCCCACGCGCTTGCGGAAAAACTCGTCGAGGTTGCTGCCAGTAATGGCGCAGAAGAACACGCGCTCCAGCAGGGGTATGCGCTCATCGAGCGCCTGGTGCAGCACGCGCTGATGAAAATCAAGCGTGCTCAGTTCGCGGTTAAAAAAGAGCGCGGGATCATTGAGGGACGTGTTGGGCGACACCGTACGCGGGGCCACCGACGGCGGAAACGTGCGGGCGTCCGTCTGGTCCGTCTGAGGCGCGGTGTTCATAAGCCGTGAGTTCACATTGGGAGACGCAGTTTGTATCTTGCTGTATGAGATAAAGCGGCTCGTTTGTTAGCAAGGTTCCTTTTAATGATCAGTTTTCTTCTGATGCGCGTTCTGACCTGCACGAAGCGCATGCTCTCCCGCATCCCCTATTGTGCTGCCCTCATCGTTGCAGTGCTCGTGGGAGGCACAGTGCAGACCAGCTATGGCCAGCAGGTTGGGCGCATCCCCGGCGTGTATGATGTCGTTACGCGGCCCGATTCGGCGTCCTATCGTACGTTTTCAACGGGCGAGTATCAGCTCATCTACCCTGCCGATGCACGCAACGAAGCCGAGCAGATGGCACAGATCCTGCGCGACAGCGCCGCCACCACGCACGACATTGTTGGGCAGGCCGAGCCGCGGCGTCCCATGCCCATTGTGCTAAACGGCTACAACGACCGCGCCAACGGGTTTGTGCGTCCGCTGCCGTTTAAGCAGGAGATTGAGATCCCGAGTACGCGTACGCCGCCCCTCACGGCGCGGTATGCATCATGGTTCGAAGCGGTGGGGCCCCATGAGCTCACGCACGCGCTGCAGGCCGAATACCGGGGCGGGGTTGGTGTAGGACGGGTCATCGACTGGTTTGCCCCGGATGTGACGCGGGCGCTGAATTTGGGTGCCCCCCGTGGGTGGGTTGAAGGGGCCGCCGTATATCGCGAGAGCCAAAACGACCGTGGGGCAGGACGTTTGGAGCTGCCGGTAGCGCTTATGCCGTACCGCGCCGCCATGGGAAGCGATGATCCATGGAAGATGGCTCATGCGTTGCATCCGCCCCGCTACACGCAGCCGTTTGACCGCCACTACCTGGGTGGCGGTCAGGTCTTTCAGCATCTAGTCGAGCACGCCGACAATCCGGACGAGCCGTACGCGTTTTTCCAGCGCGCGCTGGCCTGGAACTACCGGTTTCCGCTGTTGGGATATGGAGCCGCGATCTGGTACGGCACGAAAACGCCCATCAACCGGCTGTCGGATCAGTTCATTGCGGCGGAGCAAGGCCGCGAGGCTGAGCGCGTTGCTGCACTGGGCACGCTCACCGAAGCCACGCCCGTCACTGCATCACGGCGTGGGCTGAACCACCGGCGCCCGCTGTGGACTCATCCAGATACGCTTGTGGCCTATCGGTCGGGCTACCGCACGGTGCCCGGCGTGTACCGCGTGCACGTGCCCTCGGGCCGAGCCGAGCGCGTGGCCGCCCAGGCCCGCACCGCCGATGCCCACCTGCACCTATCCCCTGACAGCCAGGCGGTGTGGATGAGTCGGCTGCGCCCCGCCCGCACTGTGCCCACGCAGTCAGTGGCCGATGCCGAGACGCTTAGTCTGCACACGGGCACGCGCACCCTGCAGTCTGAACGGGCGCGTCTGTTTGCGCCAGCGCCGGCCTCGGACGAGGCGTTCTGGGCTGCGCAGGTCGACGGGCCGGTGCATCGCCTTGTGCGCTGGCCGGCCGGTAGCGAGGCTGAGGCGGAGCCCATCGCCACGGCGGAGCTGCCGCCGCACACGCGTATCCAGCAGGTGGCTACGCATCCCACTACAAACCAGACCGTGGCGCTCCTCAACCGTGCGGGGCACCACGCACTCTACACCGTGACGTATGATGCGGAGGCCCGGCGCATTGACATTGAGCCGCTGTTTCGGTTCGAGGACGCGGCGATTTACGACGTGAGTTGGGGCCCCGAGGGCAACCGGCTGACGATCAGTGCCGACCCGACGGGCGTGCCCAACGTGTTTGTGCTCGACCTGGATGCCGAAACCGCTCATCGCGTCACCAACGAGCCGTACGGGGCATTGGAGCCTGCCCTTGATCCTGCTGGACAGCGCCTGGCCTATGTGCGCTATGCCTATCAGCGTCACGACCTGGTAACGGTGCCGCTGGTGCCCGCCGAGTGGACGCAGTGGCCGGGCGGATTCTGGAACGACGACGCCCCTGCGCATCCCCCTGAACATACAGCGTCTGTAGAGACAGAGCCATCCGCGATTGATGACGATATTGCTCGTGCCGACGACCGCGTGTACCAGGCCCGTCGGCATATGCGTCCGCGTATGGTGTACCCCACGGCCCCGTTCGACCTGGACGAGCTCGAATCGCCGCCGCCGGGCACGCAGTTGGGGCTGGGCATTGGGATGGGCGTGGCAGGCGCCGACCCGTTGCAGCGGTGGGCCTACCGCGCTGAGATGTATTACCAAGCAGGTGATGTGTGGGGCGAGGCGCGCCTGCAGACGGGCCGTTGGTGGGGGCAACCCAGCCTGAGCGCGTACCGGCGCCCGTACACGACCACGGTAGGTGTGCGGCAAGAAAATCCGACCGCTGTTGTACCTCGGCAAGTGGGCGTAGAAGAGCGCGGTATCGAGATGGCGTTCTGGCAGCCATATACACTACGGTCGAACGTGTATCGGTCGCTGGTGCAGGTGCAGTGGCGCAGCGAGTTCCGACAGACGCGTCTGTTTGCCGACTTCATCGAAGAGCAGCCGCTTCGGAGCCGCGTCACCCTGCGCCCGCAACTGCTGTACGCCTATCGCCTCCAGCAGAATGCCCGCGATCTCATTCCACGTACTGGGTGGGTGGTGTCGGCCAGTCCCTTTGTGGATGCGTGGACCGATGGCATCACGGCGGGCCGGGCGCTTAACCTGGGCAGCAGCGTGTACCTACCGTGGCTCGACCGATTCAACACGGGGCTGCGCGTGGGGATACAGACGCTGAGCCAGAACCGCAGCGCGATCTTCGACCTGGACACCTTTGTGCCCCGAGGGTACAGTGACGTGGCGCTGCCGCAGGGCACCTACGCCCGCTTCGACCTTGACGTGGTGCAGCCCGTTGCGTATCCAGACCGGGGCAGCACGCTGCTTGGCGTGATGGCCCATGCGTTTTACGTGTATGGCACAGCGCAAACACTGCGTGATGTACACAGCGAGGTGCCCCCGTTATCCAGCGCTACGGTGGGGCTGGGCGCCCGCTTGCGCCTCGGGTACAACTTGCCCGTTGACGTGCGCGTGGGGGTCTCGTACCGCTTTCGCGACGACGCGTGGCGAAGTACCTTCCGGTAGGCTCCCTTCCGGTAGACAGTGCCAAGCGCGCTGGGGCAGTCATGCAGAGGCAGCCAGGCAGCTTTCCATGGTGCTCAGCAGATCGTCTTGCGAGAACGGTTTGCTCACGTATGCATCGAACCCCTCTTGCTCAAAGCGCTGTTGATCGCCCGGCATGGCATACGCAGTAAGAGCGATGGCAGGGGCGGTAACGTTATGTGGAGGGTTGCGCAGAATATGAAGAAGTTCCGTTCCGGTGCGCTGCTCGCCCAGGTTGATATCCATAACAAGCAGTTGAAACGTCGTGGTGCTGCAGGCCCGAATAGCCGCGTCTACCGACGTTACGATAGTGGCATCGTACTTGGAAGCCAGAATGTGGTCCAGAAGCAACTGGGTTTCGGCGTTGTCCTCAACGACGAGGATGGATGGGGCAGCGTGGGTCATGGTAACAAGGGAAAACGTAGCAAAAGCGGGGCACTTTATCGTCGTCCAGTCTGCGATCGCAAGCAATACTGCGGAGTGGGGGCCCCATACAGCATCAACCGGCCTGTGGCGAGCGCCACGGACACAACCGGTCTACAGGCTCCAGCGCAACTGCACACGCCAGTTCCGCACACGGGAGCTCTGAATCTGAGCGCGGCCTTGTCCAATGGTATCGCGATTAGTGAACGCCATAACGCTGTACTTTGCTTCAAGATGCAGGGCTCGTGTTAGATCCACGCCGATGAGGGCGTGTGCGCGCTGCCCGTGTTCAAACAGGGCAGGCACGCTAAACCCATAGCGGACATCGGGTTCGTATGCAAAAAGACGGCTCTCGAATCCATCCGTGCCAAAGAGCGTCCATCGTATGTTAGCCGAGACCCATGAACGAGGCGTATAGTCCGTCTCGATCCAGAGCAGGGTCCCGATCTCTGAGCCGTCATGCAGTTGTACCTGTGTCCACGCCGTGCGTGCGCTCAGTCGCAGTGTGTTCGTGAATGCATAGCGCATATGGAGGCGCGCCTTCTGTTGGATACGTGAGCGATGTTGCGGTACGGTGGGCCCATACGGATGGGCAACCGACACTCGCTGATCTTGCGTGCGCCATTGCCCCTGCATGCGTATGTGCAAGCGTTCACGCGGATCGTAGTGGATCGACACCGAAGCCCGAGTAGCTGTTTCGGGGCGGGTCGTGCGAAACTGCGGGATATAGGTGTACGTCTGGCGGAGGGCACCGTAGAGCGTCCAGTGCGGGTGCACGGTCAGCCCCAGCCGAGCTTCCGCGCCCTGCGTGCCTGCGATGCTTCCGCCATCGAGGCCGCCCAGGTCGAGCGGGTCGTAGTGGCGACTGCCTGCATATCCGCGTACCGTAAGCGTGGCCCCGCGTCCCATATCAGCGTGCAGCCCCAGCACGGCGGCGCGCCCTTGCGGTCCGGTCAGCGCGCCTTCGCCCACAAGGGTGAGGCGGGCGGTAGGAGCATAGTGGGCAGCCAGGCTCCAGTGCGTGGTCCATTGGCCTGCAAACTGGAAACGTGTATCGGGACGAGTTTCGGGGAGCAGTGGATGCGCAAACTGCGCATACAGCCCCAGCAGTCCAACACGCAGTTTCGGGATGCTCCACTGCATGTGCCCGCCCACGTGCGTGGTGGGGAGCACACGCCGGTACTGCCGCTCCGTCGTTGTGCGTCGCAGCGAGGTGCTGCGCAGCGACCGCGCTACAATGGCACCTTGCTGCAACGTGTCCAGGGTGGCATCGCGGTTACGGTGGGATACGAAAGCCGTTGCATCCACCCGAGGCATGATACGGACTGTAGCACCCACGCCCCGAAAATACGTGTGCGGACTCGTGCCACGGTATGGGCGAAGCCCACTGCCCTGTCGAATGAGAACGTGCGGCGTGCCGTATGCCGAAGCAAACCGGGTGCCCGTCCACAGCGCCAGGCCGTGCCCGAAGGCAGCCTGATAGCTGCCCACCACCAGCTGACGCAGCCGTCCACGATTCTGCACCTGCGCGTACCCAATGAGGTGGTCGGCGCCGTACTGGCGCGCGCCCGGATCCCACTGAAGAGGCTCGCCCGGACGCTTGTCGGTTGTGAGGCCCATGTCGAGGTGGTCGTTCCAGGCCCGCAGGCGAAGCACCGACCGGTAGGGCGAGCCGAGGTACGGCACGGAGGTCTCGCCAGTATATCCACGCGCCTGCTCGATGCGTCGCCCCGCACGCAGCAACCCGCGCATCTGCCAGTCGGCACGCCACCAGGCCGAACCCGCCGTACGGGGTGCGCCCGATTCAGTGGTGCGCACGTGTACAAAGGGGGCGATCATGCGATAGGTAGCTCCAGAGAGTTCCGGTACGCGTTGGAGTTCGTCGACCTGCCCGAATGGGCCCTGTTGGCTCCGGTACGAGACGATACGGAGCGCCTGGCGCAGTGTCAGTCCAGGCAGCTGTATAAGCTGATCAGCGGTGGCCGTGTTGAGGTTGAGCGGGGCATCCATCCAGGCCTGCCAGCGGGCCAAGACATCGGCATTGGGTTCGTCGTCCAGATATGGAAGTAGGTGCGTCCATGCGTCGGTCGTATCGGCGACAAGAGGCACGGGTACAGCGTGAGCTGCGGTAGAGCGTACGCTCAGGCTGAAAAGCAGTGCGGCCACCAACAGCGTGCAGCAGCATTGGAGAGACGCGCGGACGGGAGAAAAGAGGTCGTAAACAGGCATGAGAAAAGAGGAGCAGTGACGGAAGCGGACAGCCCAGAGGCAAAATCTACCAGAGCACGCGGATGTCAGCAGCAGGCGACCATCCAAGCTCCCAGTGCTGCTCGGCGGCAATGCCCAGGTGCAAGGCATCGCGCTGCAGTTCAAGGCCAAGCGCAAACTCCGATGGAGCGGTCTGCAGTCCGCCACGAAGCACCAGCATAGGCAGCACCGTAGTCTCGATACCCGATCGGAAGCGCAGGGGAAAGTCCAGGTCTTTGAATAGATCAGCGCTCAAGTCAACGCGCTCCGATACGTCGTACGCTGCGCCCAAGCTCAACGTGCGTGGGAGCGGGGTATCGGTTGTCCATGCGGGCTGGTTGATATTTGTGGCATGGGCGCCAACATGGATGAGAGGTAGCACCTGCACGATGGCGCCGAGATGCACGCCTACCGTCTGGGCGCTCCCAAAGCGGCTGACTCCCACATGGTAGTAACGCGCCGTGACTCCCAGGTGAAGCTTGCGCGCTGTGCCCAGGCGAATTGCACGCGATACACCTGCCGAGAGATAGGTTTCGCGATAGTCCTCGAATCCAAACGTACTGCTTCCGGCCGAGAACGTATGCCCCCACTGCGGCCAATGTATGCTTAGCGCGCCGTGGCGCAGTTCCGGCAAACCGTACATCTGCCCGCCGTAGACTGATGCGGCACGAGAGTCCAGTGCGGCCCACGAGGCTGGATTTACGTGCACACCTGTCAGGCCGATACGGGCAGTCGTTGCGTAAGCGAGTCCTGTGCTCTGCGTGGAACCGCGCATGTCAAACAGAGATTGGGTGTGCCCCCAACGGGGAAGCATGCTCATCCAGGCGAGTATGATACATATGCATATAGCACGTATGCGATATGCCTTCAGGGTGCTCGGGTATAGTAACGGATTCATAACTGAATCGAATGCTGTGTCAGAAGCGGATGTGAAAGCGCTGGAAGCACGCTCTGTGAAATGGCCGTGTATTATAATACATATTGTCAAAAATACATGCAAGCGTCCGGTCAAAAAAATGGTGTGCAACCGAGTGTTGCATGGACCTGTGCGGTGTGGAGCCGCATGGTACAGCGTGCCAGACAGTCGGGCCGCAAAAGTATTACTTATGGGATGCTAAGCATCGTGGCGCTGTGTATAGTGTGCGCAGGCACGCCCACGTTGAGCATGGCCCAAGAGCTCAACTGCCGCGTGCAGGTCGACGACTCGCAAGTTTCAGGCACCGACACCTCAACGCTGGACGAACTCGAAGACCGCATTCAGACGTACCTTAACAGGCAGAACTGGACGCCCCATCGCGTAGCAGATGAGGAACGCATAGGGTGCAGCTTTCAGATCATTGTTCAGGGACAGCCTACGACAGGGGAGTACGAGGCCCGCCTGGTTGTATCGGCGCGGCGGCCCATCTACGGCACGGCGCAGTCCACGTCGGTACTACGCCTCAATGATCCGGAGTGGACGTTCAGCTATAGTCGGGGCGAAAGCCTTGTGTACAACCTGAATCGCTACAACCCACTGACGTCCGTTCTTGACTTCTACGCGTTTCTGATTCTGGGAATGGACTTCGACACGTTTGGCGAGCGCGGCGGAACTGCTTATCTGGAGCAGAGCCGCACGATCTCCGATCAAGCACGTTCGGATCCCAGCAGTTCGGGGTGGGAGTCATTCGGCGCGAATCGTAGCCGGTCTGATTTTATCGAGGCATTACTCAATAGTCAGCACCGTGCGTTTCGAGAAATGATATTTCAGTATCACTATGAGGTGCTCGATCAGTTTATTGATGACCCTGAGGCAGCACGCGAGCAGGCGATCGGACTGCTGCGTGAAGTACAGACGTTTGCCAACCAGACAGGCCGCACGTACGTGCTCGATCACTTCTTTTCTTCCAAGTATCAGGAGCTTGCTGCACTTTTTCAGGGTAGTGCGATGCAACAAGAGGCCCGGCGTGTGCTCACCCAGGTCGATCCTTCGCACTCTTCGACCTATAACAGTGCTCTGAATTAAGTGGCGTCTGAAAACATATTGCGAGCAGTCGGATATTGCGCTCCAGCGTCATTGATCTCCCAATTGTGATCAGGTGGCAGGTGATAACATGTCCAAGAGTTTTCCTATAGCTGCTTACTCCAGGCATTGCCTGATGGCCGGTACAGAGTAGGCTATCCTTTCGTAGGCTATCATGCTGAGGAGTCTCTAGGACGTATGGGGCGTGGGGGAAATCCATAGTATCCCGGCTAAAAACGGCCAGATGCTGATTACGCACACCAGCTCCCTAAAAGAAATGGGTACCTGGTACATACTAAGAACCTGTTTTGATTTCTTATTTTGGGCTCCGAGCGGCTCCGCTGGGCTGGACCCGAAGGTCATGCCCCTGGTGCAAATTGTCCCCAATCTCGGCCCGTAGCCGGAGACCGGGAGCGTCCCCCAAACGTCTATAGATTTCTTTTAGTGTGAATGAGAAGTTAAGGTATTAAAAAAAGCCTATACGTATTTGCATACATGGTACAGTTGTTTAAAAAACTGCATAGATGGTAACTATCCTACCATAATTTCGTCACAGACACAACATTCAAAAGCTGCAACAGCGGAGCGTCGTACGAAAATGAAGATGCGTTCCGTTCTGTATAATGCGTACTGAATGCAATGTGCAGCATGAGAACGAAATCATCTACCAATAGTCCATCGAAGTTTATGTACAATACGGAAGGCGTTGATGCGATCGCAACGATCACAGAGTTGCGTTCTGAGACCTCGGAGCTGATTGAGCACGTTCGTAAGACGCAGAATGGTGTGCTCATCCAGAAAAATAACGACCCTTACGCGGTACTCATTGACTGGGAAACGTACAAAAAGATCAAGGAGAAGCTGGGGATCGACGAGTTGCGCGAGTTGGCGTAGTCGGACGATGAAATAAGACCGACGCCTACAGCAATACCATTGCTCGTCTGCAACCGGGCTCCTATCAGATAGCCATTGCTGGCGGCCACAAGTGCAGCAGACGAAAATAGAAAGGCCAGTGCGGTTTAGGCACTGGCCTTATCTGTTTAACGCTTCGGGGTATAGGAGCGGTACTTTGCACGATTCCGACAATAAGGTGCTTGCGAATTCGCGTTTCTACTTTGTACAGAACAAATGGCGCTGTGCTGTCTCAAAGGAACTGGTTTTGCTGAAAGGACAGGCTCGGCAGGAAGAGACAAAAGCGAAACGGTCGCCCGTTTGCATAAGACAGACTGGGTGGGGGGTGACCAGTACACGAGGTGCCGAAGACTTCAGGAGCGATTAATGGTGCGAAAGGGGGGACTCGAACCCCCACGCCCTAACGGGCACGAGGTCCTAAACCTCGCGCGTCTACCAATTCCGCCACTTTCGC
>CAJXLX010000065.1 GCA_913056335.1 uncultured Rhodothermaceae bacterium | reverse complement strand
GTTGGGCTGTTCGCCCATTAAAGCGGCACGCGAGCTGGGTTCAGAACGTCGTGAGACAGTTCGGTCCCTATCTACTGTAGGCGTTGGAAACTTGAACGGAGCTGCTTCTAGTACGAGAGGACCGAAGTGGACGAACCGCTGGTGTACCAGTTGCGTCGCCAGGCGCATTGCTGGGTAGCTATGTTCGGAAGGGATAAGCGCTGAAAGCATCTAAGCACTAAGCCCCCCGTAAGATTAGGTTTCCCCAATAGGTCGTTCGAGATTAGGACGTGGATAGGCAGCAGGTGTACGCATGGCAACATGTTTAGCCGAGCTGTACTAATTACCTATGAGGCTTGACCTTGCTATTTTCCACATGCCATCCCGTGTGATTACTCATCACACTTACGGAAAAACATTGATTTTGCAGCACACTGATTGGTGTGTTGCCACTCTTTCCTGGTGACTATAGCGCAGGAGGCACACCTCTTCCCATTCCGAACAGAGAAGTTAAGCCCTGCAGCGCCGATGGTACTATCGCTTCGATGGAAGAGTAGGTCGTTGCCAGGATGTTACTGAAGGTCTCGTCGCACTGCGGCGAGGCCTTTTTTTGTTGTATATGGTTGATTACTGTGGTCATGCAGCTGTCTCCTCCTATGCAAAGTGGTCCTGACCGCCAACCAATCAACGGAGACGAAGAATCGGACAAGCTGTCGCGTTCGTTTTAAAAGCCAGGGTTACTTCCTATCTTATATATTCCACTCTACGCTCATGCCCCCGGCTGCTATGTCCGATTCAGGTTATCGTCCACCCTCATCACTCCCACATTCTCCCGAAGCCACGGTCGAGCAGGCCACCGAACATGGCCTCACCAAAGAAGAGTACACGTGGATTGTTGACCACCTGGGACGTACTCCCACCTTCGTCGAACTGGGGATCTACTCTGTTATGTGGAGCGAGCACTGCTCGTACAAGAACTCGCTTCGACTCTTGAAAACGTTGCCCAGCGAAGGGGAAGCGCTCCTGGTTGCAGCTGGAGAGGAAAACGCTGGCTTGGTTGATATCGGAGAAGACCTTGGTGTAGCTTTCAAGGTCGAAAGTCACAACCATCCCTCTGCCGTAGCTCCGTATCAGGGAGCGGCTACAGGCGTTGGTGGCATCCACCGAGACATCTTTACGATGGGAGCACGTCCCATTGCAGCCCTTAACTCATTACGGTTTGGGACCCTCGAAAGCGACCGCGTACGCTATCTGCTTGATGGAGTTGTGCGGGGCATTGGTGACTACGGCAACTCGTTTGGCGTCCCTACCGTAGCCGGCGACGTCTACTTTGATGAGGCCTATGAAGGCAACCCGCTTGTAAACGCAATGAGTGTCGGACTCGTTAAAGAAGATGCGATTGCGTCGGCAGCTCCACAGCATACGGGGAGTGCAGTCTACATTGTTGGAGCCTCCACCGGGCGCGACGGGATTCACGGGGCAACCTTTGCCTCTGAAGAGATTTCCGAAGAGAGCGAGGACAAGCGCCCCAGCGTGCAGGTCGGTGACCCCTTCACTGAAAAGCTACTGCTCGAGGCAACGCTCGAAGCGATTGATGCAGGCGTGGTCGAGGCTATTCAAGACATGGGAGCAGCAGGCATCACCAGCTCGTCGTTTGAGATGAGTGCATCCGGGGGATGCGGAATGGAACTGCATCTCGACCGCGTTCCCGTGCGTGAATCACAGATGACACCGTACGAAATCATGCTCTCTGAAAGTCAAGAGCGCATGCTCGTTGTGTGTGACCCAGACGATGCCGACCAGCTGGTCGATGTATATGCTCGATGGGATCTGCATGCTGAGCGCATTGGCACGATCACTGACGGCACAAACGTGCGTCTCTACTGGGATGATACCCTTGTTGCCGATCTGGATGCACGTCACCTCGACTCTGGCAGCGGTGCACCCGTCTATGAACGTGAAACCAAGCGTCCTGCATATCTCGAAACAACCCGAGCGTTTCATCCCGGCGAGGTGGCTGATTGCACACCAGACACCGCAACCGACATGCTACACACGCTGCTCGCTGCTCCGAACATTGCATCGAAGCGCTGGGTCTTCGAGCAGTATGATACGACGGTGCGCACAAACACGGTAGTCGGTCCCGGCCCCAGCGATGCCGCTGTCATTCGTATTAAAGGGACTAACCGTGGCTTGGCGCTTAAGACCGACTGCAACGGACGGTATGTCTACCTGAATCCGCGCAAGGGGGCTGAAATCGCCGTCTGCGACTCCGCCCGTAACGTAGTATGTGCCGGAGGCGAGCCGGTGGCTATTACCAACTGTTTGAACTTTGGAAACCCGTACAAGCCCGAGGTCTACTGGACATTCGCTGAAGCAATTAAGGGGATGGGCAATGCCTGTACCGCGCTCGGAACGCCGGTTACCGGCGGCAACGTCTCGTTCTACAACGAACATCCTGATGGAGCTGTCTACCCAACACCGACAATCGGCATGGTGGGGCGCGTCGACGACTTAGATACGCAGCCCACCACTGCGGCAGTGCAAACACCCGGAGATCGCCTTTTTCTGCTCCATTCGGATGGGCAGGCCTATCCAAACGATATTGATGGATCGGAATATCTGGCTACGGTGCATGAGCAGATCGCGGGTGATGCACCACGCCTTGTGCTCGACGAAGAGGTTGCGGTACAGCAAGCAATGCGCACCCTGATCAACACCGGGATGGTACAGCATGCGCACGACGTATCGGACGGCGGACTCGCAACGTGCCTGGCCGAGTCCGCTCTACATGGCAACTGTGGAATGGACATTACACTCTCCGTTCCCGACGACGTACGAGCAGATGCGGTGCTCTTTGGTGAGGCTCAGTCGCGGATCGTCTTTTCAGTGGCTGAAGACCACGAATTGGCGATTCAAGAGGCGATTCAAGATATTGAGAGCGTGTCAGCAACACCAATTGGTGCCGTCCGCGGCGATACGCTCCGCATCACATGGGCCGGTACCACATGGGTCGAAGCGCCGCTCCATACGCTACGTGCAGCGCATGAAGACACGCTGCCCAACGCGATGAATGCCGAGCAGCGCACCGCAGCATAGACACCAGAGACCAGGCCAAAGTGTCCAACGTGGGCAAAGACCCGCAGGCGCGCGAACATCTTCTTGCATGGTGGAGTATCTGTGTATCCAAACGAACAGTATACTACGCCAGTCGCATATGTGTGAAGCCTGTATCCAGGGTTCGATTGCGTAACGCCGGAAGCGCTCTTCGCAACCAAGCATTGCGTCTTCCACACGTTGCGGCAACCGTACAACTTATGGTCCTGCTGCCGCGTTTGGATGCATGGTTTCTTCTTTGCATCAAGCCCTCCTTTATCATGAGTACGCCTGCAACCAACGGACACGCCCCCAATCTTTCCGCCTTTAAGGGCATTGATGGGGCCGATGCCGAAATGCGTGATGTTGTCATCATTGGTACGGGCCCGGCAGGCTGGACTGCCGCGCTCTACACCGCCCGCGCCAGTCTGGAGCCGCTCGTGTTCATGGGGCCCGAGCCTGGTGGACAGCTTACCACAACCACCGATGTGGAAAACTATCCCGGCTATCCCGACGGCATCATGGGGCCGGATATGATGCAGGACTTTCAGAAGCAGGCTGAACAGTTTGGTGCCGAGTCGCGCTACGGTGT
Source organism: uncultured Rhodothermaceae bacterium (assembly GCA_913056335.1). GTDB lineage: Bacteria > Bacteroidota > Rhodothermia > Rhodothermales > Salinibacteraceae > Longimonas. The sequence continues at coordinate 13,535 of CAJXLX010000065.1, read as the reverse complement.
GGTTACCGATGTCGACTTCAGCGAGCGCCCGTATCGCCTGCTGGTAGATGAAGAAACGCTCATCCACGCGCAGACCGTGATCGTGGCGACCGGCGCTTCGGCCCGCTACCTGGGCCTCGAAAGCGAGCAGCAGCTGCTGGGGCATGGGGTGTCGGCCTGCGCCACATGCGATGGCGCCTTCTTTCGCGACGAAACCGTGGCCGTCGTCGGCGGCGGCGACAGCGCGATGGAAGAAGCAATCTTCCTCACCAAGTTTGCGAAGGAGGTCCGCGTCATCCACCGTCGCGACGAACTCCGGGCCTCCAAAATTATGCAGGAGCGCGCTTTCGACAACGACAAAATCACCTTTGTGTGGGATACCGAAGTCGTTGACGTGCTCGGCGAGGATCAGGTGACGGGCATTGAGGTCATTAACAACAACACCGAGGAAACGTACGTCATGGACGACGTGACGGGGCTTTTCCTGGCGATTGGCCATACGCCCAACACGGAGCCGTTTACCGGCTGGCTCGACATGGACGACAGCGACTACATCGAAACGCAGCCCGACTCGACCTACACCAATATTCCGGGCGTGTTTGCCTGTGGAGATGCACAAGACCACGTCTACCGCCAGGCGGTTACCGCAGCGGGCACCGGATGCATGGCTGCGATTGATTCTGAGCGCTGGCTCTCAGAGCACGGCGTGATCGACGAGCCGCGTACTGAAACCGAGTATCACGCGGCCCCGGCTACCGCATCCAGCAACGCGTAACCTCGCAGACGATTCGCGCCGCCTCCAGTCATGATCGCATGCAACGATGCATAACATCGTCCTTGCATGTCAGGACTGGAGGCGGTACTATTTTTGCCTGCGTTATGCGTGTGCTACCACTTGTTTCACCAGCCCCTTACTTTCTGTGATGTATTCGCGCTCCCTCGGAGCTCTGTGCGGAATGATCCTTGGCGTTGTGCTCACGCTCGCGGGCACTGGCTGCGCATCTCCTGATGCGCCCGACCCGTCGCCGCCTACCGCCACAACCACGTCTCCCGACTCATCAGCTCAGCAGGCGAACGCGGATCTGAATGCAGCGCCCCCAACACCGCAGGGCGAGCGCTCTTTGAACGAGCGCCTGGATGATCTCTCGCTCGCAGCCCGCATCAAGCAAGCCCTGGCCCGCGACCGCAGGCTGCGCGGCTACGACTTTGAGCCGGAGGTGGAGCGAGGCACCGTGCTCTTGCAGGGCGACGTGCAAACGCAAGACGAATACGACCGCGCCGCCGAAATCACGGCGCAACTGTCCGAGGTCGAGGCGGTCACCAATGCCGTTACGGTCGTCGGACAACCCGTCATCGCTGAGAATCGGCGTGGGGATGCCAATCCCAACAACGAATCGGGCGCCACGCACGTCGTGCAGCCCGGCGAAACGCTGTGGGACATTGCCCGCTCGCACCGCTCCTCGGTCGGCAGCATCCAGCAGCACAATGGGCTGAGCGACGGACGCCTGCAGCCCGGCCAAACGCTCAAGATTCCATCGCCGTAAGAGGTGCGTTCTACATATCCAAGTAGCAGGTAGGGACGCAGCGCGCTGCGTCCCTTTCGTAGTTCAAGAAGTCACCTCGAAGCTTAAGACCTCCTCTGCGTTCTTGTTTGCGGCGCACTTCAATCAACCCGCTCCGCCCTCTCACGCCCGCATAAAGTTCTTCAGCAGAAAGAATACGTTTTCCTTCCGCTCACGCAACCGCCGGTAGAAATACGGAAACCACTCCGTCCCGTAGGGCACATACACCATCATGTTGTATCCATCAGCGGCCATTTCGCGCTGGGTATCCGGACGCAAGCCGTACAGCATCTGAAACTCAAACCGGTCGCGCGAGATACTTTCGTCCGCGGCGAATTGCTTTGTAGCGCGGATCAACGAATCATCGTGCGTGGCGATGCCCGAATACGGCGTATGCTGCACCAGACGCTGCATATAATCGGTAAAGCGTGCGCGGATCACATCCATATCCTGATAGGCGCGTGCCGACGGTTCGCCGTATGCGCCCTTGCACAGACGCACGCTCACGCCCAACTCGCACATCCGGTCGATGTCACGATCCGTGCGCTTCAGCATCGCCTGCAGCACCGGACCGATATGATCCGGGAAGTCCGCATGCATCGTCTCAAAGATCGACAGCGTCGAATCCGTCAGGCCGCTATCCTCCATATCCAGCCGCACGAACATATCGTGCTCAGCCGCCACCTCCATGAGCGCCCGCAGGTTCTTGAGGCAGAACGCCTCATCGATGAGCTGCCCCAGCATCGACAGCTTAATCGAGATGCGATTGCGGCGCTCGTGGGGCGTCACCGCATCCAGCGTGTGCACCAGGTCGATGTACGTATCCCGCGATTGCCGCGCCACGTCGCGGTCATGCACATGCTCGCCCAGCAAGTCGAGCGCCACATGCAAGCCATCGTCATTCAGCGATTGCACGGCAGGCAGCGCCTCGTCGAGCGTTTCGCCCGCCACAAACCGGCTGGCCAGGAAAAAAGGAAGTCGCATAGCAGTCAATGTTGAAAGCGCTTTTACAGACACTAAAACATAGGCCCCACACGCCTTACAAGTTGGCGGATGCGTTGAAAAACGAGTTCGAAATACAAACATTGTTGCGTAGCGAAGGGCTCATTGCCACGCAGGCCCCATAACAAATACCGTCTGCGCTCAGCGAGATCCTGTTGTCATGCATCGGCCCAATGTTCGTTTAAGAGGAAAGCACAGAATTGGCGTCTTCGCCACGACCCATCGCAGTTTCTCCATGGCTCTCGGCCTGACCTCACCAATCCCCCATCAGAAACCACGGGCACCTTTGTTGCGAGGAGGGCGGTTCAATTCGAAGTGATGGAGGGTAGGGGGCTGTAGCCAGAGACGGGAAGCGCCCCCAGCACGGACGTCTTTGGCAGAGGCGAACGGGGGAACCTGTCCCGACCGCTGTCGGGACCGTTCGCTCCAGGAAAGGTTTTATTAGGGGGGCAATCACGTAACGTCCATCCACTACCGTTGCCAGGCGTTGCCTATATCTGTTTAGCGTAGTTCAACAACCGCCCAGGATATCCTTCCAACAGCGGTCGGAATACTGATCCCCGGCGTTCCCCTCGTCGCAAGGCTCTGCCTTGTGACGCATTTGTTCAAGGGCTCTGCCCTGTCATTCCATGCGCTCACCCTTCTAACCGCCAACGTTGCCGTCATGAACAACAAATTGGCGCAACCAGGCAGTGCGTGGGTCGCCGGAGCCGATGCGTGCCCGGCCGGGTGGATTGTCGTGCTCGAACACACGGGTACTGGCGCGCACCGGCACCGCATCGTCGAGCACACCGCCGATCTGCTGCGGCTGCCCGAACAGCCCGCCTGCATCGGCATCGACATGATCATTGGACTGCCTGCTGAAGCCCGCTCCGGCGGACGCGCCTGCGACCGCGCGGCTCGCACCCTGCTCGGATGGCTACGCTCCAGTAGCATCTTCTCGCCGCCGTGCCGCGAAGCCCTATCCGCTGACACCTACGAGGACGCCACCGCTGCCAACCGCGCCAGCCATTCCGATAGCGTCGGGCTCACGAAGCAGGCATACTACCTCTTTCCCAAGATCCGCGCGCTCGACACCGTCGTAACGCCCGCGAGACAGCATCGGATATGCGAAGTGCACCCCGAGTGCAGCTTTTACGTGCTCAATGGCAACGCCCCGGTCGATGCATCCAAACACACCGACGAGGGCATCGAGCATCGCATCCACCTGCTACAAACCGCCGGGTTCGATGCGGTCCCCGATGCGTGTAGCGCCTACCCGCGCCGCCAGGCCAAGCAAGACGATATCCTCGACGCCCACGCCGCCTGTTACACCGCGCGCCGCATGCACGGGGGCACTGCCGCACGCCTCCCCAACACTAATCCGGTGCCGGTGGACGTGACTGGACTGCGTATGGAGATCTGGCGGTAGTTTTTCAATTCGGGCGAATCTTACGGCTGGCGGGCCTGATACGAACCATTCGCCCAAGCTCCCAAACATTCGCATCCCCCAACCTGCCATGCCCACCGACATTGCCAACCTGCGTGAGGAGTACACCCGCGCGACCTTGACGCGCGCGGACATCGCTGACAATCCTATTGTGCAGTTTCGCGCATGGCTCGACGCGGCCATCAAGGCCGACCTGCCCGAGCCCAACGCCATGACACTGGCCACTGCCGATAAACAGGGACGCCCGGCCTCGCGCGTGGTGCTGTTGAAGGAGTTGGATTCGGGGTTCGTGCTCTATACCAACTACCAGAGTCAGAAAGGGCAGGCGCTGCAGACTAATTCGCATGCGGCGCTTACGTTCTGGTGGGAGCCCATGGAGCGCCAGGTGCGCGTGCAGGGCCGGGCCGAGCGCGTGTCGGCGGAGCAGTCAGACGCCTACTTCGCCAAGCGTCCGCGCAGCAGCCAGTTGGGGGCGTGGACCTCGCCGCAGAGCCGCGTCATCGACGGCCGCGATGTGCTCGACGATAACTGGGCGCAGGTAAACGAGCGCTTTGGTGATGAGGGCGAGGTGCCGCGTCCGCCGCACTGGGGCGGCATACGCATCGTGCCGCACACCGTCGAGTTCTGGCAGGGCCGCCCCAGCCGTCTGCACGATCGCCTGCGCTACCGCCGCACTGATGCAGAGAGCGCCCCCCCGTGGACGGTGGAGCGCCTGGCGCCATAATGCAATGCGTGGAGGATCTTCGGACACAACTTAGAACCTGTTTTGATTTCTTAATGCAATGACAGTGTGCTGAGGACCCGCTGAAAATCGGAGGCACTAAACGGGTGCTGGAGCGTAGCGTCGCACCAGTCAGGGGGGCTGGACCAGCAGTGGAGTTTGAGCACGCGAATGCTGTGCAGTGCTTGCATCGACCGGAGGCTGGCGGCAAGCGGCTCCTGCCCGGAAGCGACATCACCGATCACAGCAAGCCGGTGCTCCCGATGCAGGGAGCGCACTGCCGCGGCCCCGGTGCGGGCCTGATCGATGCTCCACGTCGAAAGGCCGTTCGAGTGGAGGCACGTCTCCACGAAATAGCGCATGTCGTCGTTGCGGTCGACGAGCAGAATGCGAGGGGGAGAGACTTTTGCGTCTGTAGCAGGCAATAAGCTGGGTTGCACATTTTCAAGATTGAGTGTCAGGTGCGGGCAAGTTGCAGTAAGCTACGTGAGCTTGTAAGTGCCAAATGCTAACCCAAGTGCAATTAGATAGAGGAGCCCACCGTCGACAGGAACCGTTGCGACAGCATCGCAGCCATCACCAAAGTTAGCATCGCTATTGTCGTTGCAATTAGTTTGACATTGAGGATTATCCGGATTGTCAATACATGTTTGTTCATCAACTTGATTTGCGCCATTGCAATTCCCGCAACTGGGCGCCCCGTTTGGTTTTAGACAGCAGGAGTCACCAGCCTTGCATCCTTTTCCTCCTCTTGCATCTGCACAAGCACTGGCCATCATCTCAACCCCATCCCCCACACGCCGGGCCGAGCCGTTGCCACTATTGTCGTTGCCCGCATCGTCAAAATCGTAGAAGTCGCGGGCCCAGTCCGAATTGCCATCGCGATACGCTTCGTCTTCATTCCAGGGGTTATCGGCCCCCCAAGCGTCTTCCGTGCCCCACGGATCGTTTGTACCCCACGGGTCATTCTCCGCTTCACGTTCGTTCTGGTTTGCTTCTGAGCGGTCAATCTGCCACGGGTTAGAGGACGGTTCGGGAGCGTCCCAAGCGCTCTGTCCATGCGAGGGCGCGGTACTGAGGAGCAGCCCGCCTGCTACGAGTCCAACAAAACATACGATGCGAAGAAGAGCGGAGCCAGAGTTGTGAAATACGCGAGCACTGTGTAGCCAATTCCAGACAGCAAAAAGCACGGCCTGGACATGCGGGGGGCGAGTCATCATGAATAAACAGGAGCATCCAAGAGTAGGTTGTAAGGTGCTCCTAAGGATATGGAGGCAAGGCGCCGATGGCTTGCACTAAACGGGTGATCTCTAACACAAACCAGGTATTTCTACCTGTTGCACAAATCGATCATCGATTTGTACAAATCGGCTATACGGCCCAAAATCATCCTTCAGGACGTTTAAGAGGGGGTTCTGGTTGTGCAGACATATTGATGCAAACGCTTTCGTTGCGTTTTTACACCTGTCGTGAAGATAAGTGTACCGTGAATCGTGCAACGCATACCGCTGCGAGTGCATCGCTGTCGACATGCAATGCGACGCAGATAACAGGGCCCGTCGGGAGAGATGAATGTGCTGCTTTGCCCCCTACTATTGGCGCGGAATAAGGTAGAGTTCGGTCTGGCGGCCATCGTGATACGTAACAGCGTCGCCATCGAAGAACGCATCCTCTTCCACCTTCATGAGGATCTCCTGGCCGTTCCACTCCGGAATCGACGCGGCCACGTTCAGCTCAATGGAGTGCGCGGTGTTCGCGTAGAGCGGATAGTCGCCCCAGCCGGGCACGCCGTCTTGTTGATCCCACAGTCCAATCGTTGGGCCGGCGCCGTGGCCGTGGTATCCAACCGGATGGGTGTAGATGGTCGCATCCAATCCTTCGCTCTCGGCAGTAGCCAGGGCATCCGACAGAATGGCGTTGCCGCTGCGTCCGGTTGCAAACTGATCGGTAAGCAGGTCTTGCACGCGGTTGGCCTGGCGCAGCGCACTGCGTAGTCCGGCGGGCGCGTTGGTCTCGCCGGGGTGCAGCACGTAGGCGTTGCGCTGCGTGTCGGTGTTCAGGCGCAGGTACGTGATGCCCAGATCCATATGCACGAGGTCGCCGGGTTGGATGACGGTGGGACCGCTGTCGGAGGAGAAGTCGCCGTCCTCGCCCTCGGCATCGGCGCGCTGGACCGACACGCTCGGGTGGAACCAGGCAGTCAGGTTCAGGTCGCGAATGCGCTCGCGGTACCACCACGCTACATCCTCGGTCGTGGTGATGCCGGGCTGGATCACGGCTTCGGAGAGCCCCTCCGCAATGATGGCGTGTGCCAACCGGTTGATGTGTCGATACGCCGCGTGCTCCGAGGCAGTGCGCGTCTCCAGCCAGCCGATGGCCAGCGCCTCGCCCGATACAATGCGTTCGCGGTACGTCTCCGGCAGCGCCGCTTCGAGCTGGCTCATCTCGCTTTCGGTCATGCCGTCGGCGAGGGCGAAGGTCTCGGAGGTGTTGAGCGCAATGGATGCCGGGTCGCGTTCGGAGACGATCTGAGCCAAGCGCGCCCACTGATCGGGCTGCTCGTCGGGGTCCCACGCCGAGGGAAACAGCGCGCCCACATCGTAGCGGCTAATGGCAAGGCGCTCCACGCCTTCATCGGGACCGCGGTCATAGAATACGAGCATAGTGCGACGGCGCGCTGCCATCCATGTAGCGGGGAGCATCGTTTTGATGACCGGATCTTCGTTGTACTCCCGCGCACTTACAATCCACATGTCCACGTTCTCGCGCCGCATGAGCTCAGGCAGCACGGTGTCGAGGCGCTCCTGTAGCCACGTGTTCACCACATCAGCGCGCTCTTGCATGGAGAGTACGGCAGGCGCGCTGTCGTCTTCAGGGTGTTGGGCCGTAGCAGGAAGCGCCGTGCTGAATGCGAACACGAGAACGAGTAGCAGGGGGATGCGAATGCGCATGGCGGATTCGGGGGCTGGAAACGGGTTGGTGTGTTCCTATGGCATTACGTATAGGGCAGAGGAGCCGGTCACGTGAGACGTACCTGCCAGCCGAGCGGGAGACCCTTCGACTCCGCACCGGCTGGCGCTGCTGCTCCGCTCAGGGTGACATCAACAGGTGAGTATCTAACGCAATTAGCCACCTATCAAGCTGTCATTTTGATTGCCCCAACTGCTGACGGAGGAGATCGCCTTCTCTCAACGGATGCACTTGCCCAGGCGTATCTCACCGCTGCACCAGGTCGAGCACCAGCGGCAGGTGGTCGGAGGCGGTGGTGGTGGCATCGGCATCCAGGCCGTGCGCCTGGCGCAGGCTGTCGGGCAGGCCCGGCGTGTAGAGCGTGTAAGCGTGGGCCACATCGAGCACGCTGTCGCTCACGTAGGCGTAGTCGAGGCGGCTGGGCGGATACGAACTGCCACGGCCCATCCAGGTGCTGTGCAGCGAAGTGCCCGTCTGACGCGGATTGACGTCGAGCAGGTCGGTGCCGTCCCAATCGGGCGCGGTGGATTCGCCAAACTCGCCGGTGTTGACGATGGTGCCGGTTTTCAGGGTGTTGGGCTGCTGTGCATCCCCTACGAAGTTCATATCGCCGGTGATGAGCACGGGGGTGTTCTCGGGCACATCAATAGCTGCTTCGCCCTCTTTCGCTTCCCGTAGGAACGCGATGATCGAGTCGACGCCCAGCTGGCGGCGCACATCGCGCGAGGGAGTGGCATCGTCGTAGTTGCAGCACGGCAGGTGAGCCAGAATCACGAGCAGCGGCGTGCCAAGATCGTCTTCCGTATCCAGCAGGTACGCCCCGCTGGTGTAGTTCTGGTAGCCGGTGATAGCGTGCGTGGCAAGAATCGGGTACTTGCTGAGCATAATCAGGTCGATGCCCTTCTTATCCACATACCACTGTCCCGATTCGGGCGTGCCGTAGAGGGATTCAACGCGCTCGCGGGTGGCCTCGGCGTTGTTTTCGTAGAGTTCGTTGAAGCCGATAATGTCGGGCTGCACCGCGTTTAGGATCTGCGTGTAGCTGGTGGCGCGGCTGTCTTCAAAGAAGCCGTCGCGCTCGGCGTTGTAGGAGAGCACGCGCACACCAGTGTCGGTCGTGCGCTCCAGTTCAGGCGTGGGCCAGTTGGGCAGGTCGGTGTCAGAGAACGCGTAGGACAGACCGCCGTCGTTGGGATTCTGGTCGCCACCGCCGGTGAAGGCAATGCGCAGTGAATCCGCCCGAAAGAGCGGGGCAGTGGCGGGTGTGGCATCACGATCGAGCGCAATTTCAAACACCGAAGAAGTGACGGTTGGAAGCGTTGCCAACCCGATGGCTTCGTGCTCAATCTCAGGGCGTCCGCCGTTGGCGTACACGCGCCCGCTACGCTCGCCGAAGGTCCACGACAGGTCGGCGCCCATGCCCTGCACGTCGGTGCCGGTGTTGGCGTCGTAGTCGGTATCCAGGTGAAGCGTTAGGTCGTTATCTTCCTGCAGGTTGATTGCGGAGCCTACTTCGACGCGCAGATACAGGCGTTCGCTATCGTGGGCGACCCACAGGCGCTCAAAGTCGAGAGCGTCTCCGTCGCCGGTGGGGTCGGTGTGACGCACAGGGACTTCGTTCCAGTCGGACGCCTCGCCATCGATCTGAATCGCTGTGGGATAGGTGGGCGCTTCGGTACTGGGTTCGGTGGGCGGGGCGGAATCAGAACTGTTGGAGGCCGGATCGGCATTGCATCCAACGAGCAACGCAGCAACGAGCGCAAACAGGAAGAGCGAGCGAGATCGGTGCATAGGCAACACAAAGATAATGGGGAAGCAAATAACGCATGTCATATCCCGCGCGTCCGTACTTCGTTTCACAGGAGTGTAACGAGTATCGGCGCAGTATGATAAATGGCGCTGCGTGGGGAGGCACAGTTGGATGACGCTGTATCGCACCGCTGGTGCAAGGCGTGTGCTATGCAACAGTTAGGGGTGGCATTCCGCAGGGAGCCGTATGCTATGATCACATTCGAGTTGTTTCTCATTGCATCCCTCTGTACTACCATGGCTGTAGCCAAAAAAAGAGCATCTACCGTCGTTGATCTGGCTGTAGAAGCGAAGAACTTCACCAAACTCGCAGAAGCTCTCACACAGGCAAAGTTGGTCGACACGCTGAAAGGCAAGGGCCCGTTTACGGTCTTTGCGCCCAACGACGACGCGTTTAACAAACTGTCGCGTGAGACCTGGGGCACGCTGATGAAACCGGCAAACCGAAGCAAGCTCCAGAACGTCCTGAAGCTGCATGTGGTCGCTGGGCGGAAGTCCGCGAAGGACGTACTGGCCCTGTCGTCCATAAAGATGATGGATGGTACATCGCTGAAAATCACCAACAAAGGTGGGCAACCGCGTATTGGCGATGCTCGGATCCAGACGACCGATCTGGAAGCGGAAAATGGTGTCGTCCACGTGATTGATCGTGTACTGATGCGCGATGAGTCCTAACCCTGGTCTCATTCGTTTGACCTACGCACCGCCGGGCGGCTTTATGCGGCCCGGCGTTTTCTGTTGTACCGCGGTTTTATGGGGATATGAACCGTCTGCTGCAAGACAGATGGGAATCTCAGGCCCCGCCTGCTCCGCTCACTTGCGATGATACCCTGTAACGTACTTTTGTTGACCTACAAAGTATGTGCATAGCACAACGCATTCTCAGTGTATGACGCGATGCTGATGCTGAGCATAGATTGTTCGATCTGATGTACACAAAGCTGCTTCCGAGCTATGCCGACCCTGTGGGACGGATGTTCTGGTTCATACGGAACAGGTTTCCAGGGTCGTATTTGTTCTTGAGGTTGACAAGGCGGTCGTAGTTGTCGCCGTAGGCGGCTTTCACCCGTTCGTCTCCCTCTTGGCTGAGGAAGTTCACGCCCACGCCGTTCGTGGCAAACGGGGCCACAGCCGCCATGAACGCACGCGCCCACGAAATGTGAGCCTCGTCCTCCTCAGCATCCGTCCACCGTGGGAAGACGTTAAACGAGAAGGCAGCGTTTCGGTGATGGTACGCTGTTGCGTCTGGGGCGACCCGCGCGATGGCACCGCCCAGGTGCTCCAGCACAATCTTGGTCTCGGGCGTCGGGAGCGGGTCCGCACGGTCCACTACAAGGTCGATCGCTTCGTCGGGAAGCGGCTCCACCAGTTGGGTCTTCCAGTAATTCCGGGCCCCCGGCTTGTAATCTGCGTCGAACATCTGTTGCACCGCCGTGAACGGCATGGGCTCGACCAGATCTGCGATCGGGTCGCCGATGGTGCGGAGCGGTTCGACAACCTTCTGGCCCTTTCTGATTGGACCCGAGTAGCACAGAGCAAAGATAACGACCGTCGTGCCGTGCACTTCTTTCGGGAGAAAGGGAGCTGGGGGTGCCTCTATGATGGCGGCGTAACAGCAGAGTTCATCCGGCGCCTCGGTGGTGAAGTCGCGATGGAACCGGAGCAGATCAGCGGCGGCCTCGAACGGGTGCACGATCAGACCGGCAAGGACCTCGGGGCCCACTTCGTGAAGCTGGAACTCGAAGGAGGTGACGACGCCGAAATTGCCCCCACCTCCGCGGATGCCCCAGAAAAGGTCTTCGTTTTCATCCTCACTTGCGTGCAGGAGCTTCCCGTCTGCGGTAACGATGTCCACCGAGCGGAGGTTGTCGATCGTTAGTCCATGCGACCGACTGAGCCAGCCCCATCCCCCGCCCAACGCAAGCCCAGCGATGCCCGTCATCGACACCTGGCCGGTCGGTGTGGCGAGGCCGAAGGCTTGCGTCTCATGATCGAACTCGCGGAGGGTGACGCCCGGCTCGACCCGGGCGGTTCTCGCATCAGGGTCGACCCGCACGGAGTTCATCGGTGAGAGATCGATCATGAGACCGCCCGCACAGACCGCGTGGCCCGCCGCATTGTGCCCGCCCCCTTTGATGGCAACCAGCAGGTCGTGATCGCGAGCAAAGTTCACCGAGGCAATCACATCTGCCGTGCCTGCACATCGAGCAATGAGCATAGGCCGCTTGTCGACCATGCCATTCCAGATTTGGCGGGCTGTGTCGTAAGTGTCGTCATCGCGTGTGATGAGCGGGCCGCGCAGTCGCTCGGCGAATAGCTGAATCGCTTCGCTGCCGAGAACAGTCTGGCCGTTCGTGAGGGTTGTTGCTTGCAGGGAGGCCATGGTGCGTAGCGCATGTTTAATGTAGAGGCCGCGTATTCATTCGTGATAGATTTCCGAAGGGAAGAGGAGAGATCTCTACACAACGTATGGTGGGATAGTGCACTGCTGCGTCCATGCTCTCCGATGCTGCTCATTCAGGCAGGATGGGGCATGTCTTCTCCTTCGATGTCAACACTGGTTGCGACAGAGACGCCGTTGCGCAGCGTTTGCAGGTTCACGCAACTGTACTCGGCTCCCTTCAAGAGCTTCTGAATGAGCGCCGGATCTGTGCCGTTGGCCGGTTTGATATCCACATGACACTGCATCGACTGAAAGCCGACGGGCACGTCCCGCCGCACGACCAGGGTACCGCGTACGTCTACGTCAGCGGTGACCTCCACGTCGAGCCTCTCCAGGGTCACATTGAGCCGGTCCGCGATCAGGCGGATGGTCGAGTCGAGACAGGTGGCGAGCGCGGCACAGAGGATATCTCCCGGGTTCGGTGCGTCGTGAAAGCCGCCCACAGCGCGGTGCATGCCAAACGACCACGTTTCGCCATGGTCTTCGCTTCCGGGTTGCACAGTACCGTGCCACGGATCCGACAGATCGGCTCCGGTCGTAACAGCCCGGTCCGTGATGCGGGCTGCTTCAGGCGTGTCCCGGTACCTTGCACGCAGCGGCTCTTGGCGGGAGCGGACGTCGGTTGGCTCTTGTGTCATGGCTTGTGCGCTCATCAGTGATTGATGTTGTACGATGTTAGAAGCAGCGTGCAGCGTCAGCTCCTTTGCGTTGATGCTGCCTCCGTATTGCGTGTTTTCTATGGTAGCGCACGGATCGAGTGGTCGGTGAAGGGCGATCAGGTCAGAGCATCCCGCTGGCGATTAGCCACCCGCCCCACCCGACGAGCAATGCACCCGAGGCGCGGCCCACCCGATCGCCTGCTGGAGCAATCTTCTCGATCAGACAGAACGCGGTGAGTGCAGCCATCCAGAGCAGGTTCATCACGCCGAGTACGAACATCAGCGCCATCGTGGCCCAACAGCAGAGCGCGCAGTTCCATCCGTGACGTAGGCCCATGAGGAAGGCCCCACGCTGGCCGGGACGCCACTCCGCCATCAGAAACCCCATTGGGGTACGACAGCCCGTAAGGCAGGCGTCCTTGAGCGGTGTCCACTGAAAGACGCCAGCGATGACGAGCAGCCCTCCGGCAAGCAGAGGGCTTGTGCTTGCACCCATTGGGGTGAGCAGGGCGGCCATGTGGAAGGCCCCTTGCAAGAGAGCCGCCCCCGCACTATATCCGACCCAAACCAGCAAATACCCGCTTACAAAAAGAGCCGTGTGCATGACCGGAGCTCCTGTATTACGCTGCCGACAGATGCCAGCGAAAGTCAGTACCATTGGCGAGGCGGAGGGTAACATCATGCCCATCATCATGACCGACCACATACCAAAGGCGAAGAAAAAGTCCGACACGCTCCAGGTTGGGACCAGCATACCAGCACGCGCGTCGCTCATTTGAGTGGCCATCGTTGCCATGTAGCCCCAGGCAAGGAGCGTAAGGACCGCCAGCCCGGCCATAATGAGAAGCCGGTCGCGCTGGAGAGTAGAATGAAGAGAGGATTGGTCTGCCATTGCCTTCCGTCGTTTTTTGCTGATGGGGGCAGCGTCCATACTCCTGTTGCTGATTTGTTTTCATGCTCC
>CAJXLX010000064.1 GCA_913056335.1 uncultured Rhodothermaceae bacterium | reverse complement strand
CGTTACGCCTTCGAGCGGGGCGTGGCGGGCGGTAATGGTGCCCATCGGCTCGCCGTTGGTTTCGGTGCGGTCGGTCACTGTAAGGTCGGCCCCCATGGTTTGCAGCACATCGAGCAGTCCGGTGCGGGTCGGGTTCAGGCCCACGTTAGGCACGGTCACGTTGCTACCCGGCACGAGCGTAGCCGCGACCAGCAGAAACGCCGCCGACGAGAAATCGCCCGGTAACGGATTCCACACGCTGGCTTCGGGGCCGTCGTCGGATGTAATGTGAATGTGCTGCACGTCCTCATCATCCACCTCGATGGGCAAGTTCAGCATCCGTTCGGTGTGGTCGCGGCACGGCACGGGCTGAATGACCGTGGTAGTGCCCTCGGCGTAGAGCCCGGCCAGCAGCACGCACGACTTGACCTGAGCCGACGCCACCGGCAGGCGGTAGGTCATGGCATGCAGCGGCTCCGAGCGTCCGCCCAGGTGGATGGGAGCGGTGCCGCCCGTGAGCGTGACCTCAGCATCCATCTGACGCAGCGGATTGGCGATGCGTGCCATGGGCCGTGCGCGCAGCGAATCATCGCCCGTGAGCGTGCTCTCGAACGGCTGCCCGGCCAGAATGCCGGCCAGGAGCCGCATGGTGGTCCCCGAGTTGCCGCAGTCGATGGGCGCGGTCGGTGCCTGGAGTCCGTGCAGTCCCACGCCCTCAATGTGCACCGTGTCGCCCTCGGTTTCAACGGATACGCCAAGCTGACGCAGGCAGGAGAGGGTCGACTGCGGATCGGCAGCTTGGGGGAAGCCATGCAGGGTCGAGCGCCCGTTGGCCAGCGCCGCCATCAGCGCGGCGCGGTGGCTCACCGACTTGTCGGCGGGCACCGAGGCGGTGCCCTGTAGCGAAGTGACCTGCGAAACGGTGTGCGTAGACATATCAACGAGCGGGGAAAGCAGAATATAAAGCGAGGGAGCACACTGCGCTACCAAACGGGCGTCTCGTTGGTAGGCGGCATCGGAAAGTCGTTGAGTACGGTTTCGAGGAGCGCCTGGCGCTCGCGATGCGGCAAGAAGGCGTAACGGAAGCCGTTCAGCGCAATCTCGCGTAGCTGGTCGGCAGGCACACCGCAGCGATCGTGCGTGCGCCACAGCTCCTCGGTCATGCTCGTGCGGCTAAACAACCGGTTATCCGTGTTGATGGTCACCGCCACATCGTTCTCCGCATAGTACGTCACCGGATGCGCCTCGTAGCTCGGCACCACATGGGTCTGCACATTGCTTGTGGGGCAGATTTCCAGGGGGATGCGATGGTCAATCACATACTGCATGAGCTCCGGGTCCTCCCGAAGCGTGATGCCATGCCCAATGCGATGCGCGCCGCAGTAGAACAGCGCCTGGTGGATGGAGTCGGGGCCCCACGACTCTCCGGCATGGATCGTCAGGTTCATCATGTTGTTGCGCGCATGGTAGAACGCATGCACATGGCCTTTGGGGGGATTCCCTGCTTCGCCGCCGGCCAGATCGAATGCGGCCACCCCCTTGTGCCGGTGCGCCACTGCAAGCTCGGCCTGGCGCATCGAGGCGCTTTCGTAGCGATCACGCAGCCCGCAGATAATCAGCGACGTTTTGATGTCATAGTCCTGCTCGGCCTCCTTCATGCCCGCGAGCACCGCCTCGTTGACCGCTTCGAGCGAAAGCCCCTCTTCGGTATGCAGAATAGGACCGTAGCGAATTTCCAGGTAGCGCACGTTCTCCTGCGCGTTGTCCTCGACCAACTCGTACGCAATGCGATGCAACGCCTCTTTCGTCTGCATCAGGGGAATGGTGTAGCGGAACCACGCCAGAAACGCTTCCAGCGTTTCCGAATCGTCGATGGAGCGCAGAATCTCGCGCAGGCCCTCGACCGAGTCGTCAGGTAGCACGTTCATCTTGCCCTGCGCCTTGGCCAGGTCGAGCATGGTGGCCAGCCGGAGCGAGCCGTCGAGGTGGCAGTGAAGCTCAGCCTTAGGCCAGGCGGCGATGTCATCGCGCGAGAGCGTGGGGGCGGATGTTGAAGCGGTAGCCATACCGGTGGGAAGGAGACAGAAGAAAAGCGGCAAAGAGGCCCGGTGCGAACCGGTTGCCGCAATCAACACAAGCCTTTCCGAATCTGTTTCGGACTTGAATGGCTGGTCCTGTGATGAGCGCGTGATCATTTGCGGGGAATTACCCCGTTACCGTACCCGGAGCCGGATGCAGGGGGAACTGAAAAACAAAGCCCCTGTTTAGCGAAATCCCAAGCTACCCGGCCTGTCGTCTGTTCGCAGACCTCCGCCCGACACGCAGTTGTTGCCGTGCACTGTTTGGCGATACATCGTTTGGCGATGCGCAGGCAGGCGGGCCTGGGCAACGGATCTTCTGCTGTACCCCAACCCCCTACACTGCCATGGGCATGCCCGGACCCTTTGAAATGATTCTCATCTTCCTGGTGGTGTTGCTGATCTTTGGCGCCAAGCGCATTCCCGAAATTGCTCGCGGCGTCGGCAAAGGCATCCGCGAGTTTAAGGACGCCACCAGCGAATTCAGCCGTGAGCTCGACGTGGAAGAGCGCCGTGACCGCATCGACGCGCCCCAGCGTCCAAGCCAGGGGCAGCCGCAGCCCCGCCAGCAATCGTCGGCGCAGCCCTCCTCACAGGGCAATACCGACAGCGAAGCACGCTCGTCGTCTGAGTCGGCATCGTAACGGCACAGAGCGCGTGGACGTGCGCATCAACAATCTGTTAGGGCGCGGTGTACGGTGCAATCCACGCGTCTCGTTGTGTCTGTTCGCTGTGCCTGTGCACCGCTCCTGATCGCATTCCCCCTACTGCCTGACTACTGCCCTACTACATGAGCTACTCCACCTTTGCGGAGGCCCGCGCGGCCCTGTCCAATGACGAGACCAGCTGTGAAGCGCTGGTCTCTTCGTATTTAGAGCGGATTGAGGCACGTAACGACGCGGTGAATGCGTTCCTGACCGTCGACCGCGACGGTGCGCTGAACCACGCGCGCTACCTTGACAGCCAGCTGGAGCGCGGCAACGATCGTCCGCTGGCCGGGCTCGTGCTGGGCGTGAAGGATATGATTGCGATCAAGAACCAGGCGCTCACCTGCGGATCGCGGATGCTGGAGGACTTTACTTCGCTCTACGACGCCCATGTCATTGAGCGGCTGCGGGAGGCCGGGGCCATCTTCGTAGGCAAAACCAACTGCGACGAGTTCGGGATGGGCTCCTCGAACGAAACCTCGTACTTCGGCCCAGTGCAGCACCCCGAGCACGAAGACTACGTACCCGGCGGCTCCTCAGGGGGCTCCGCAGCCGCGGTGGCCGATAGCATGTGCCACGCCGCGCTTGGTACCGACACCGGCGGCTCGGTACGACAGCCCGCAGCGTTCTGCGGTGTGGTCGGGTTGAAGCCCACGTACGGGCGCGTCAGCCGCTACGGACTCGTATCGTATGCCTCCTCGTTCGATACCATCGGCCCAATGGGGCGCTCAGTCGAAGATGTAGCGCTGCTCCTGAATGCGCTGGCCGGCCCCGACACGCGCGATGCGACCAGTGCCGAGGTGCAGGTGCCCGACTACACGCGGGCGCTGGGTCGCTCGGTGGAGGGCGTGCGCATTGGCCTCCCCGAAGAATACTTTGCCGAGGGCCTCGACCCCGACATCCGCCGTATGATTGAAGCCCAGGTTGAGCAGCTGCGCGACCAGGGCGCCGAGGTGCAGTCGGTGTCGCTGCCGCATACCGAGTACGGCATCGCGACGTACTATGTGCTGGCCACCGCCGAAGCCTCCAGCAACCTATCGCGCTACGACGGTGTGCGCTACGGCCACCGCGCCGATCTTGAGACCATGCAGGCCGCTATCAAAGAAGAGCACGAGGCACTGCACGAGCAGTTGGGTACGGCACAGTCGAATGGAGATGCCGAGCGGGTGGCCCAGTTGCAAGACCAGCTCGACACCCAGAGCGATCTGCTTAGGGCCTTGTACGTGCAGTCGCGCACCGAAGGATTCGGCGAGGAGGTCAAGCGTCGCATTATGCTGGGCACCTATGCGCTGTCGGCGGGCCACTACGACAAGTACTACGAGAAAGCCCAGCGCGTGCGTACGCTCATTCGCCACGACTTCTTGCAGGCGTTCGAGGAGGTCGATGTGCTGCTTACGCCCGTGACCCCCACGCCCGCGTTCAAGCGTGGCGAAAAGACGGCCGATCCGCTCCAGATGTACTTGAGCGATGTATACACCGTGCCAGCGAACCTGGCGGGCGTACCGGGGCTGTCGGTGCCCATTGGCACGCATCCCGACGCTCCGCATCTGCCCGTAAGTGCACAGCTTTTGGCGGCCCCCTTCGACGAAGCAGGTCTTTTGCATGTGGGCGATGCCTTGATGAAAAACGTGCCCGCGTAAGCGCGTAGCGTTGCGGTTTGCCCGTTGGCCTTGTACCCTGTGCATATCCCTTCACGATGCCCCGCGCCGCTCCGCGAGGCATCTCCGCCGTTACCGACCATCGACGCCGCACTGATCGCATGAGCATTCTCGTAGATTCCGACACTCGCCTGGTCGTTCAGGGCTTTACGGGCCAGGAAGGCACCTTCCACGCCGAGCAAATGATCGACTACGGCACCAACGTGGTGGCCGGTGTTACGCCCGGAAAAGGCGGCCAAACGCATCTCGATCGTCCCGTCTTCAACACGGTTGCTGAAGCCGTTGAACAAGAAGGCGCAAACACCTCCGTCATTTTTGTGCCGCCGCCCTTTGCCGCCGACGCCATTCAGGAGTCAGTCGAAGCCGGGATTGAGGTGATCATCTGCATCACCGAGGGCATCCCGGTCAAAGACATGAAGGCCACCTACCACTACGTGCAGCGCCATGGCGCGCACCTGATCGGGCCAAACTGTCCGGGCGTGATTACGCCGGGCGAAGCCAAGATCGGCATTATGCCCGCTATGATCTTTGAGCCAGGATCGGTGGGTGTCATCTCGCGCTCAGGCACCCTGACCTACGAGGCTGTAGACCAGCTCACGCGCGCCGGATACGGACAGAGCACCGCGGTGGGCATTGGCGGTGATCCTGTCATCGGCACGCGCTTTGTTGATGCGCTGAAGCTCTTTGAAGACGACCCTGACACCGAAGCGGTCGTGCTGATTGGCGAAATCGGTGGGAGTGCCGAGGAAGAAGCCGCCGAGTACATTCAGGCGCACATGAGCAAGCCCGTCTTTAGCTTCATTGCCGGGCGCACCGCGCCTCCTGGGCGCCGCATGGGCCATGCCGGTGCCATTGTGTCGGGCGGATCGGGCACGGCTGAGGCGAAGTTTGCCGCGCTCGAACAAGCCGGTGCGGTCGTGGTGAAGAACCCCGCGCTCATTGGCGAGACGGTGAGCGAGCACTTGGGCTAAGTACGCGCCCCACGCTACAAACACGCAACACGCGCCCCGTGCATTCCCGGTGGGATTGTGCGGGGCTTTTGCATGCCAGCTACATGACTTCGCATCCCCTATAACCTGACACGTAACCATACTATGAAAGTGAAATCAGCCGAGTTTGTGAAGGGCGCGGTCAGTTGGGAGGGGCTCCCGAAAGACGGGCGGCCCGAAGTGGTGTTCTTGGGACGTTCGAACGTGGGTAAGAGCACCATGCTGAACGCGCTTACGCGCCGGAAGAAGCTGGCCCGCACGAGTAAGCGTCCGGGGAAGACGCAGGAATACAACATCTTCCGCATCAACAACCGGCAGTACTGGGTCGACATGCCAGGCTACGGCTACGCAAAAGTCCCGAAGAAGAAGCGGGTACGCTGGGCCGAGTTCATTGCGCGCTACGTGAGCGAACGCAAACCGCTGAAAGCGATCGTGCACCTGATGGACAGCCGCCATCCGCTCACCGATCTTGACCGTGAGCTGATCGACATGATACGCGGCGGAGCAGCCCCGCTGCTGGTGGTGCTCACCAAAGCAGATAAGCTTTCGGGGAACGAGCGCCGGGCCCGCAAGGGCGAGGTCGAGGCACAGCTTGAAGAGGTTGGCCTGCATGTGCCGCTCATGCTGACTTCCGCCGAAAAGGGAGACGGACTTGGCGAGTTGCTCCGGTGGATTGACACGCTTACGTAGGGGAAGCCGCTACGTAGCCGAGGGCACATCTGGTGGGCTGGAAGCGGGCTGCACACGAATCTGAAACGATTCGCCGCAGTGCGGACAGGTGCATGCAGAAGACTGCGGAGATGGCGACGTGTTTTCGTGCACGTCATGGGGCTCCTCCAGCTCTGATTGGACAGCGTCTTCGATGGCGCGGTCCTTTTCCAACTCTTCCACAAAGCCCGACCCCAGAATGCTGGTCGGCAGCGCGAACAGTCCAATTCCAATCATGGCCACAGCAGCGGCCAAAGTGCGTCCGAGGCCGCTAATAGGCGTTACGTCTCCGTATCCCACTGTTGTAAGCGTGGCCACGGCCCACCACATGGCCTGCGGGATGCTGCCAAACGTATCGGGTTGATGAGCCCGCTCGGCGTAGTACATCAGCGAAGCCGACACCAGCAACATCATCAGCATGAGTGCGGTGGTGAAGATGATTTCGTGTCGCTTGCTCTTCCACACGCGTCCGAAGAGGCGTAGCGTATACAAGTAGCGCTTCAGCTTGGCCAGGCGTAAGATGCGCATCAGGCGGAAGAGGCGTAGAAAGCGTGCATCTACCCCGAGGAAGGGCAAGTAGAACGGCAGAATGGCGAGCAGGTCTACAATCGCCATTGGCGTGGCGGCCCAGCGAAGGCGTCCGGTGATGGGAGCCTGAAATTTTGGAATGAGTGTGCAAACCCACAAGCGCGCCCCGTACTCGATGCTAAACGCAGCCACGGCCACGTACTCAAACGTCGTGAGCACAGGACCGTAGGTGGCATGCACACCCGATACCGACTCTAACACAACGCCCAGCACACTAAGCACGATGAGCGCCATAATGGCTATATCGATGCGATCGCTCCACGTTGACAGATGCGCTTCTGTATCACCAGCAAGGTGGGGCAGCGCATCCGTCTTGGCGTGGCTGGGGTAGAGCAGCTCATAGACGATGCGCTTGAGGCCGGGCTGAATGGTATCAGACGCATTGGCCATAAGGCGAGCAGAAGAAAACGGGATAGAGCACGACAGGGGTGATACAAACGAAATGCATCAGACCATCGGTTCCAGCAGGAGACATGCCTCCATAGAAAAAGCCGACCGGAGGGGCCCATGGGCTTTTCTGTGCCGCCGGTTATGGAATGGGGGGAGATTGTCCGTGTCGCTACATATAGAAGAAATAGAGCATAGCGGTGGTTACGAAAACAAACAAGACCGACAGCACGCTCCCGGCGCGCAAGTAGTCGGCGACGCGATAGCCGCCCGGCGTCATCAACAGCGCGTTGACGTGGTGGGTGGGGATGATGAACGAGTTCGCTGCGCAAATACCCACCTGAAGCACAAGCACCTTGGCCGGAAGTCCGCCGATGCCTGTCAACTCAAGCACCAACGGCACCAGCAACACGGTGGCGGCAACATTCGACATCATGAGTGAGAACAGCGTTGTGAGCACACCCAGCGATAGCAAGACTATAAATGGGGGAACCCCTTCAATACCCTGCACCAGCATCTCGGCGATGAAGGATGCTGCCCCGGACGACTCCATGGCGAGGCCGATAGGGATGAGACCGGAGATGAGAAAAATAACCTTCCATTCAACAGCGCGATAGGCATCCTCAATAGAGAGTACCCCCCCTAAGACCATGGCCATAGCACCCGTAAGGAAGCCGATGGAGATTGGAAGGTCGAGCAGCAGCACCGCTCCGAGAGCGGCGGCAAAGCTGCTGACAGCAAAGATCGCTTTTTCGGGGCGCTTTTCCTCACGCTTTTTCAGTGGTGTGACGGTGATGAAGTCTTCGCTTTCCTCGAAAAACCGCAAACTCTCCCACTTGCCCTGCAGAACAAGGGTATCACCGGCTTTAATAGAATGATCGGCGACCCCTTTGTCAATGACCTGGCTTTCGCTAAAGACGAGCACCACCTGGGCGTTATATACGTCGCGTAGCGCGGCCTCCCGGATTGTCTTGCCAACCAGGCTCGACCGAGCCGGAATAACCACCTCCAGGTAGCCGACCTCAGCATCTTGTGCGGACTTCTCGCCCTTCTGCAGGAGCCGAAGGTCGTTGTCGTGGGCGAACTCTCCTATATCCTCTTTCTGCCCCTGCACCAGCAGTTGCTGATCGGTCTCGAACTGCAGGTCATCCCAGATTTTGTACTCGTCGGCGTCTTCATCGTACGCCCGCAACAGGTTGACGTTGTACTGCGCTCCCATCTTCGATTCTTCGACGGACTTCCCAATGAGAGGGCTCTCTTTCGGGATGCGAAGCGTGTAGATCGAGTCGGAGAGGCCCCAGACATTGAGCATTTTGGCTCCGGCTGTCATTTCCGGATCTGTCGCTTGACCTGTTGGGAGCAGCGACGAGCTGAAGAGCAGAAAGTAGACCACTCCAACAATTAGAAGTACGAAGCCGATCGGCGTCACGCTGAAGAACGAAAAAGCCTCGATGCCGCGGCTTGCGAGCAAGTCGTTGAGCACGATCAATGAACTGGTGCCGATCATTGTGAGCGTTCCCCCAATCAATGCGGCAAACCCCATTGGCATCAGGAGGCCCGACACGGGAATATTCTCACGGTTGGAAATCCCCGTAAGAACTGGTAGAAAGAGGGCTGCCGCCCCAATATTCTGCATGAATCCAGACATCACGCCCACCGTGACGGACACCGTAGAGAGAATGCGTCGACGTCCTGACCCGGCAACGCGCAAGATAAAGTCAGCAATTTTGTCGGTGACGCCAGATGTAAATAGACCGCGGCCCATGATCATCACCCCTATGATTGCCAGGACGGCGTTGCTGGAGAACCCGGCGCGAGCGTCTTGTGGGGACAGACTTCCTGTCCATACCAGCGCCAGCATCGCCAGAATGGCAACAATGTCGATTCGGAGCCACTCGGTGACGATGAGAACGACGGTGACAGCCAGAATGCCGAGAACGATGATGAGTTGGGGATCCATACGGGCGTGGTTAGTGAATACAACTAAAAAAACAGCCAGACGTGCTGCTAAGATGTGCTTGTCGGGATGCGTCGCTGGCAAACTGACAGATCCTACAGGATATACACGACAGACCGGGCCGCGTGTGCCGAAGGCGCAGGGTCGTTACCTGTCATAGCGGACCGGATCGGGCGCCTGGGGCTATTCTCATGACGATATTCTCATGGTGAAGCGAGCGCTTCTGTGTTGCCAAGCACGCTTGTGTGTGGCCAGCAGGGTGAGGCAGCGCATCCGAGCATCGGTTTCAGCGGCAGCCTGCGCCTCCACAGAAAAAGCCGACCGGATGCAGGTCCAGTCGGCTCGTTGGGACTGCAAACTGCAGGTGCACGTTAGCCCAGTGCATCCACCAGTTCGCGGCAGAAGTCGGGGATGTCTTTCACCACGCGGCCCCACACGAGGGCGCCGTCTTGGAACGCGGCCTCGTCGACCCAGGTGGCACCGGCATTGACCAGGTCGTCTTTGATGCCGAGGCTGCCGGTAGAGCGGTGGCCCTTCACAATACCGGCCGATATGCCCACGAGCCCAGCGTGGCAGATGAGTCCCACGGGCTTGTCTTGCGCGTACAGGTCGGCCACAAGCGAGGTAACGCCCTCGTAGCGGCGCAGCTTGTCGGGGGCCCAGCCACCGGGGACCACGATGCCGTCGAAGTCGTCGGCGCTCAAGTCGCGCGCGGCAACATCGCTGGTGGCGGGCACGCCGTTTTTGCCGGTGTAGGTGCGGTCGGCCTCGGGCGCGGCAACGGTAACCTCGGCGCCTTCTTCGCGGAGGCGCATGGTGGGGACCCAGAACTCCAGGTCTTCGAAGGAGCGCTCCAGCAGTACAACGACACGTTTGCCTTGAAGTCGCATAACATTAGTAGATTGAATGAGAGAAGCAGCACGATGCCAACAGCCTGTGGTGCAACGTACGTCACAGCACAGGGCGGATGCAACGCGCATCTGCAACAATGCTGACAGGGGCGATGCTACTCCGCATTGGAATCAGACGAGGGGAGCGGGTCGACTTGGGCGCTGTCGGGCTGAGCAAACAGGCTGGGATCGGGCGCGTCGGTGCTGAACTGCACATCGGAGAGTGCAAACTCGGGGCCGAGCGGATCGCCGAGCGTGCTGTCGTTCCACGCGTGGTAGCGGCCTTCCACCGGAAGCGTAATGCCGTTGTCGGTAGCGAAGTCGGTGTACACGAGCGCGGTGTTCGGCGCATCGGGCGGACGGTCGCCGTAGGTTACGGAAAAGCGCACCAAGCCGAGTTCGTTTGTCTCGGCTTTGGTGTAGACGACGTACACATCGTCGGGGGAGTCGCCCACATTGTCTTCGTAGCGGATGTCGGTCACGCGGTAGTCGGTGCCGTTGAGCGTGGCGGTGCCTGCATCGCTGGCGATGACGCCGTCATCAGCGAGCACAAACGGCATCGCAAAGAAGTAGAAGTACGTGCTCGTGTAGAAGCGCGGGCTGTAGTCGTAGGGAAACGCCTCCAGCGAGGGCTGCACCCACGCATTGTTGCCGTTAAAGCCAAGCACAAAATCGCCGTTGGTGATGCGCACGTTCCGCGTCTGCAGGTCAATGAGATGGTCGTCGCGGGTGGTGTCGCTTCCGGCGATGCGCGCAAGCGTATACCGCATCTGTCGCTGGCTGCGCCAGGTGTCGAGTCCGCCATGGGCAGCCCAGGTGTCGTGCAGCGCTGCGGGCGCGTCGGGGCGTTCGGTTTGGGGCGCGTTTGGTTCGTTGGATTCGGGAGCGTCGGCGGTACAGGCCGGGAGCACGGTCAGGGCGAGCAGGAGCGGGATCCAGTGAAGAAGGCGCATCATGGGCGGGTGAGGATTGGGGGAAAGCAAGGGGGCACCAATGGTGTACGTACAACGCGTGGCATAGGTGTTACACAAGTGCGTCCACAAGGACACAGTATTCGGTGCGCGCTGGCGATATGCTGTAACACCGGTGCAACCTGAGGCGTACGAAGACTACAGGCTGGGTGGGGCCCAAGCCTTCGTCTTGGCATCGCCTCTGCACTTTGATAGAGCTCTTCGTATCCCCCTTTAATCTCTTTCGTTTCTACTGCTATGCGCCAACTCGTTTCGCTGATTGCCATGGGCCTATGCTGTGTGCTTCTCTCCGCGTCGGTGCACGCACAGCGCATGGCGTCGTATTACACGCAATACGATCTGCTTTCGGCGCCGCCCTCGGTGGCAGGTGAAGGACTCAGCGGATTTGCGAACCCGGCCCTACCCGCGCTTCAGCCTAACACCCTCCAGCTGCAATGGGCAACCGATGGCCGCGACCACGGCGATGTGAGCGACATCGGTCTGTTTTCGTCGGTGGGCGGACTCAGCGGGGCGGTTTCGCGCGTGGAGCGGGGCGGATTCCGCAGTACGGGCTACCATGTGGGGCTGGCGGGCGGCACCAAGCGCTTTGCCACCGGCATTGCGTACCAGGGCTTTGCCGGCGACAAGCGGGTCTTCGGACGTGTTAACCGCCTTACCACCGGCGCCATTGCGCGTCCGAACCGCTACCTGTCCGTGGGGCTCATCTACAACATTGGGCTGGAGACCGACGACCGCGAGTGGGTTGGCGCGCTGGGCATTCGTCCGCTGGGCACGTCGCGGCTCACGGTGTTTGGCGACATGGCTGTATTTTCGGGGGATGCGTTGCGTGAGGCGCCCTGGAGCGTGGGCGGGGCCATCCAAGTCGTGCCGGGCGTAGAGGCCGTGGGCCGCTACTTTGAGAGCGAAGCGTTCAGTCTTGGACTGCGCGTGAACCTGGACCGGGCGGGCGTGCAGAGCCAGGCGCGGTTCAGTCCGTCGCAGGAGTACGCCTCCAGCACCTACGGCATCCGCCTGGGCGGGGCGCAGCCCAGTGCGATCAGCGAGGCGGTGCAGCGCGGGAGGAAGCATGTAGTGCTGGAACTGGGCGGCACGCTCAGCTATCAGCAGAGTCAGGTGGAGGCGTGGACACAAGATGGTGTGCGGCGGCTGTACGAGGCGCTGCGCACCATTGAGCGGGCGGGCGCTTCGGAGCGCGTGCAGACGCTCGCGCTGAATCTGTCGGGGCTGCGCATCCAACCGGCGCTGGCGTGGGAGCTGCGCCAGGCGCTGCAGGAGGCGCAGGCTGCGGGCACCACCGTGCTCGTGTACATCGACAACGCCGGGATGAACACGTATCACATTGCCAGCGTGGCCGACCATGTCATCATGGATCCGGTGGGACGCCTCACGCTCGACGGCTATGCCTCCAGCCAGACGTTTCTGGCGGGCACGCTCGACAAGCTCGGCATTGCGGTGGACGACTGGCGCCTCTTCTCGCACAAGTCCGCCCTCGAAGCGCTCGACCGCACCAACTTCTCTGACGCCGAGCGCGAACAGCGGCAAGCCTACATCGACGCCTTCTACGAAACCGTGCGCGCCGATGTGACGGCGTCTCGCGGTCTTGACAACGCCACGTTCGATTCCATCGTCAACGATCAAACCCTGCTCTGGGCCGCCGACGCCGAATCCGCCGGACTCATCGACGGCACCGGGCGCTGGAGCGATCTCGACGATCTGATCGACACGCATGTGGGCGGCTCTACCTCGGCGCTCTCGGTCGATGCGCTCAACGAACTGCACGCGGCTTTGGATGCGTGGAGCGCGCCGCCCACGATTGCGCTGGTCTACGGCATCGGCGGCACATCCATCGACAGCGGGATGAAAGCTAAGGAACTGGCCGAAACCATCCGCAGCACCGCCGACCGCGACGATGTAAAAGCCATCGTCTTTCGGGTGGATTCGCCGGGCGGCGATCCGCTGGCGGCCGATCTCGTGGCCAAGGCCCTGCGCAAAGCCGCAGAAGACATGCCCGTGATCATCAGTCAGGGCCAGGTGGCGGGCTCAGGCGGATACTGGGTGTCGATGTATGGCGACCAGATCATCGCATCGCCCACTACGCTCACGGGCTCGATTGGCGTGGTGGCCGGATGGATCTACGACGACGGCTTTAGCGAGCGGGCTGGGTTCGACTACGACGTGGTGCAGCGCGGCGACCGGGCCGACCTGACCACCGGATACAGGGTGCCGCTTTTGGGCGTAGAGCTGCCCGCCCGCGACATGACCGAGGCGGAACGCAACCGCACCGAAGCCCAGATCGAAGCGCTCTACGACGACTTCGTTGCTCGTGTGGCCGAGGGCCGCTCGTTGGACGAAGCCGCTGTGCGCGAGGTCGCTGAAGGACGCGTGTGGACCGGCACGGCGGCGCAGGAGCGCGGGCTCGTTGATGCCATGGGCGGACTGCCGGCTGCCATCGAGGCCGCGCGCACCGCTGCCGAATTGGATCGCGACTGGGTGCAGGTGCAGGAGGTGAACGCCATCAGCGGATTCTTCGGGTTTGAGACCTTGATTCCGGCTCCGATTCGCGCCCTCGTATCCGACCGCGACCGAGCCCCCGAGACGTACGACCCGGTTCGCGATTTTGTGCGCACCATGGCCACGCACCAGCCGCATCCGTTAGTGATATTGCCGCCCGGCTGGGCCCCGGCCTCGCGTCCCTAATCAAGGGGGCGAGAACGGCGGTGCTTCCCCTCCTTGAACAGCTGTTGAACGACCCTTGAAGGATGTGTGGGCTTCTGCATCGTCTGGTTGGTTCACGGACAGATGCTTACACGACGGGTGGGAATTTCCCCCACAGGAGCGTGCATCGATGGAATCAGATTTGCCGTATTGTACAGTGATGCGCTGCATGGAGGTCATGACCGGCACCCGCAGCGGGTTTCCTGTATTTTATTCATGGATGTACGTACCCATATGTCACGCAAACTGGCCGATCTTGGCAATCAATTCGACACCGACCGCGTGCTGCGCAGCTACCTGAAGCGCACATGTCCGCCTGAAATGTACGCCTCCATAACGCCCGATCTTCAGGCGCTGGGGGCGGAAACCGGCGGCGAGCTCTACGACCTGCAGCTCCAGGACCGCCCCAACACGCCCCGGCTGGTGCAGTGGGATCCGACCGGCGATCGCATCGACCAGATTGAGCTCACAGACGTGTGGCAGCGCGTGCTCCCGATGGTTGCCGAGCACGGCGTGATTGCCACAGCCTATGAGCGGGAGAACGGTGCGCTGAGCCGTGTGCATCAGGGGGCACTGGCTTACCTTACGCTCCCAGCCTCCGACATGATGGGTTTCCTGTTGGCCACCACCGACGGCTCCATTGCGACGCTCCTGCGTTCGGGCAATGAGCCGCTCATCGACGAGGTGGTGCCGCACTTGCTAAGCCGCACTCCCGACACATTCTGGACGAGCGGCCAGTGGCGCACCGAGCAGTCCGGCGGCACCGACCTGAGCAAGGTGGATACCGAGGCACGCTACGAAGACGGCGAATGGCGGCTCTATGGGCACAAATGGTTCACCTCCTCAACGGCGGCCAACATGGCGATTGTGCTGGCGCGTCCCGAATCCAATAACGACCAGGGCCGGGCGGGGCTCTCGCTCTTCCACCTACCGATTCGCGACAATCACGACGCCTCGCCCGCCGAAGGCATTCGCGTAAACCGCCTCAAGGAAAGCATGGGCGCGAAGAAGCTGCCCGTGTCCGAAGTCACACTCGACGGCGCGGTGGCGCATCCGATCACCGAACTCAAAAACGGCACGCGGCACCTTACGCCGATGGTGGACCGCGCCCGCATGTGGAACGCGCTCATTGCCGTGAGCAGCATGCGGCGCGGCCTGGCGCTGGCTCGCGACTATGCCCGCAAGCGCAAAGCCTTTGGCACGCCCATTATCGAGAAGCCGCTGCACTACGACACCCTCGCCGACGTACAAGCCACGTTTGAGGGCGCATTCCACCTCACGTTCCGGTTTGTAGAGCTCAT
Source organism: uncultured Rhodothermaceae bacterium (assembly GCA_913056335.1). Classification (GTDB taxonomy): domain Bacteria; phylum Bacteroidota; class Rhodothermia; order Rhodothermales; family Salinibacteraceae; genus Longimonas. Next base: position 2,442 of record CAJXLX010000064.1, on the reverse strand, counting down.
TGGCAAAGAGGAGAACGACGCGCTGAGCAACGAAGAGCAGCACTTGTTGCGCGCGCTCTCGCCCCTGGCAAAGCTCATCACCGGGCGCCAGGCTGTAGAGGTAAGCACCGAGGTCATCGAAGCCTTTGGCGGGTCGGGATACGTGGAGGAAACCGGTATCCCTGCGCTCTTGCGGGATGCGTTTGCATTGCCGCTGTGGGAGGGCACCACCAACGTGATGTCGCTCATTGCCCTGCGCACGCTACGCCGCGATGGTCGACTGGAGGCGGTCCACAACGAGATCAAGCGTTGTGCAGGCGCCGTTGATACGCCGGCGCTTCAGCACGCCATGAAGCAGGCACAAGACGCATTTAAGGCGGCGGTGCAGTGGCTTGCGGATACGCTTGAGCACCGCGGCGAAAAAGCGCTGGAGGCCGGGGCCCGGCGTTTTGCGTATACCATTGCCCATGCGCTTGAGGCAGCGCTGCTCATCCGCCACGCGCAGTGGGCCATTCAAGACGAAGGGCGCCGCCCCATTGCCGTGGCTGAGTACTTCACGGCAAAAGGGATCAACCACATTGCCCGCCGCGCGCACTACGACGGCTACATGCTGGCGAAAGATTTCAACCGCCAGTCGCTTTTCCAGAGTGAGGCCCCCGTCGATACAGGAGCGCAGAAGGCAGCCCTCTGATGCATTTGAGGCACGCTGGATATAACAAATCACAAGCAGCCTGGAGGGGCCTCCCGCCCTCTGGGCTGTTGCGTTTGGGGCTCGTATAAGCTAAGCTGCGGACACCGAAGCGCGCAGCCGCGTATGAATGCCTGTCGAACTGCACTCCTCGGTCCCACGCTGCTATGCCGTCTCCGCAAACGCCCGATGTTGCGACGCTACCCATTCCTGAGAAGGAGGGCTACACCTACGCCGACTATGCCGAGTTGCCGGAAAGTGCCCCCTACGAACTGATTGCTGGATCGCTTGTCATAGCGTCTTCGCTCACCTCGCATCATCAACGTGTGCTCCGCCGTCTGGCCTGGGCGATACAGCGTCACCACGATCAGTTGGCGAGTCCATCTGGGGAGTCGCTCTTTGCCCCTATGGATGTCTTTCTTGCAGAAGATACCACCGTGCAGCCCGATCTGGTGTACATTGCCCCCGCGCAGCGTGAGATTGTCGGCGAACAGCGGATTGAAGGAGCTCCTGATCTCATCGCTGAGATCTTGTCGTTGTCCACCGTGCACCGCGACGTGGGGGTTAAGAAGCGGCTGTACGAGCAGCACAGCGTACGCGAGTACTGGACGCTCGACCCGGCGTCGCAGGCGGTTGAGGTGCACGTAAACACCGACGCCGGATTCACACAGCATGTGCGTGTGGTGGAGGCGGGGGCGGTCGCCTCTACCGGTATCAATGGATTCGAGGTCGATGTGGCAGATCTTTTGTAGGGAGACGGACCGTTCGCGGCATAGCAAGACGTGCGCGCATCCAGCAAACAATAACGCAAAACCACTTATGCGGCATTACTCAGAGCAGGAAATCCAGGCGATTTTCCGCCGGGCCACCGAGCGGCAGGAAGCAGCAAGCACGCAGGCTCCACGCGAGGGGCTTACGCTTGATGAACTGAAGCGCATTGGGGATGAGTCAGGGATCGACCCGGCACACATTGAGGCCGCTGCGCACGACATCACGCACGGAGTGGAGGGGGCGCCTTCACCAACAGGCGTAGAGCGATTCTATGGACGATCGGCCACCATTCAGGTAGAGCGTATGCTGCCGGGGCGCATGGATGACGCGATTTGGAACGATGCCGTCGAAACGCTACGATCGATCTTCAACACACGGGGACAGGCCGAGACGATTGGCCCCATTCGAGAGTGGAGTGCCTTTACGTCGTCGGGGTTCGACTACCAAGCGCTCCTGGCCGATGACACGTGGTACACCATGATGGAAGGCCTCAACCTAACGAGCAACAAGACGCGCAGCCCGGTACACGTGGAAGCAAAGCCTGAAGGCGGTGGCACGCGTCTGACCGCCACATATCGCATGCCGCCCTCGCGCCTCTGGGAAGGACCAGGCATATCCGCTGTGTTCCTGCTCGCTGCAATCGTGACGACCATCGTGTTCACGTTGAATGCGTCTCCGCTGGCGCTCTTTCTGGTGCCTCTTGGGCTGCTACTTGGGGGCGGAAGCGCTGCAGCGTACTACTACCACATGCATCGCAGCGAACTGGAGACCACCCAACAACGCATCGATAAAGCGGTGGAGCGGATTGCACTCTTGCAGGCTGCCAACAGCATGCCAGCCGGATCTAACACCCAGACTGATTTCCAGGCTGATCCTCAGGCGAGTCCCCCTCGGTCGATAGAAATTGACGACGAGCGGACCGATGGCCCGTCGCCAACACAATCCACTTCGTGGCAGCGCCATCGTTCATAACAACCTGGTCTGGCCCTGCTCGCTTTTCATCA